>NZ_QZFV01000067.1:0-100439 GCF_003600245.1 Amycolatopsis panacis | reverse complement strand
GTGTGCGACCACCTCGTGGCGTGCGCCGGACCGGTTTCGGGTCTGTGAAGGGACCCTTCACAGACTCAGAGTCCGTGAAGGGTCCCTTCACAGACCTCTACACCGACTTTGCCGGAACCCTGGCCGCTGAGTCCGTGAAGGGACCCTTCACCGACAGTCACCCCGGACGCCGGAACGACGCGCAACCCCGGACCTCACGATCGTGCCCGAACATGCGAGCTACAGTCGTCAGGTGTCCACCGCACGCGCCGAACGGCTGGTCAACCTCGTGCTGGCTCTGCTGTCCACCCGGCAATACCTCACCGCCGAGCGGATCCGCGGGATCGTGCCCGGATACGCCGACGCGGCCAGTGACGACGCCTTCTTCCGCACGTTCGAACGCGACAAGACCGAGCTGCGGGAGCTGGGCATCCCGCTGGAGACCGGCCGCAACTCGGCCTTCGACCCGGTCGAGGGCTACCGCATCGCCCGCCGCGACTACGAGCTCGGCGAGATCGAGCTGGCCCCGGACGAGGCGGCCGCGGTCGGGCTCGCCGCGCGGCTGTGGGACTCGCCCGAGCTGACCGGGCAGGCCCAGGGCGCGCTGGTCAAGCTGCGCGCCGCCGGGGTCGAGGTCGACGACCAGGCACCGCCGGTGATCGAACCGCGGGTCCGCGCCGAGCCGTCGTTCGCGCCGATGCTCGCCGCGGTCCAGGCCGGGCGGGCGGTGCGCTTCGAATACCGCCGCAGCGGGTCCCCGGAACGCCGCATCCGCACCCTCGAACCGTGGGGCGTGGTGTCCTGGCGCGCCCGCTGGTACGCCGTCGGGCACGACCGCGACCGCGACGCGCCCCGCTGCTTCCGGCTCTCCCGCGTCACCGGCCGTGTCACCCCGTTCGGCCCGGCCGGCGCCGTCACCCGCCCGGACGGGGTCAACCTGCTGAAGCTGGTGTCGGTCACCGGCGGCGACGAACCGTCCCCGGTCACCACCGCCCGGCTGTGGGTGGCAGACGGCCGCGCCGCCGGTGTGCGCCGCCGCGGCGAGATCGTCGGCCGCGACACCGCCGGCGGCGAGCCGGGCGACGTGGTCGAGATCGGCCTGTACTTCCCGGAATCGGCCGCGGACTGGATCGCCGCGCAAGGGCCCGACGTGCTCGTGCTGGAGCCGGACGTGCTGGCCAAAGCGGTGCTGGACCGGCAGGAGGCGGTGCTCGCCCGCGCCGAACAGGGGCGTGCCCGGTGAGCGGCTCGGGGGAGCGGATGCCCCGGCTGCTCGCGCTGGTGCCCTACCTGCTGGCCCGCCCCGGCATCCGGATCGACGAGGCGGCGCACGACTTCGACGTCACCCCGCGCCAGCTGCGCAAGGACCTCGAACTGCTGTGGATGTGCGGGCTGCCCGGCTACGGCCCGGGCGACCTGATCGACCTGTCCTTCGAGGGCGACACCATCGTGGTCACCCACGACGCCGGGATGAGCCGCCCCCTGCGGCTGACCGGCGGCGAGGCCACCGCGATGCTGGTCGCCCTGCGCGCGCTCGCCGAGACCCCGGGCGTGGCCGACGGCGACGCGGTACGCCGGGCCATCGCCAAGATCGAGGACGCGGCCGGCCAGTCCCGCCCGGCCGGGGTGGTCGTCGGCGGCGGCGTCCGCGAAGGCGCCCGAGCCGCCCGCACTCGCGAAGCCGTCGCCGGTGCCCTGCAACAACGCCGCGCCCTGCGGATCCGCTACTACACCGCGTCCAAGGACCAGATCACCGAACGTACCGTCGACCCGATGCGGCTGGTCATCGTGCAGGCCGTCGGCTACCTCGAAGCCTGGTGCCGCCGGGTGGAGGACGTCCGGCTGTTCCGGCTCGACCGGATCGACGACCTCACCCTGCTGGACGAACCCGCCGCACCACCCGCGCACGCGCACCCCACCGACCTGTCCGAAGGCGTGTTCTCCGCCCGCCCCGGCCAGCGGACCGCGCACCTGGTGCTCGACCCTGACGCACGCTGGGTCGCCGAGTACTACCCGTGTGAGGAGCTGGCCGAGCTCGACGGCGGCCGGCTGCGCATCGGCATGCGCTACAGCGACGAGCCCTGGATGGTGCGGCTGGTGCTCAGCCTCGGCGGGGAAGCGCTGGTCGAGCGCCCGCCGGAACTGGCCGAAGCGGTCCGCCGCCGCGCAGCCGACGCGGTGGCACGAGCCCGTCACCCGGCGTCCACCTCGGACCGTTAAGGTGACGCCGTGCCGTACCTGCCGACTTTCGTGCTGCTCGCCGCGGGCCTGCTCCTGCTGGTCCTGCTGCTGGTACGGACGTTCAGACTCTTGCGCCGGCTCCGCCACACGGTGAGCATGGTCACCAGGGACACCCAGGACCGGACCGGGCTGCTCCGCGCCCGTTCCGCGGCCCTGCGCGTGGCCGTGGCAGAGCGCCGCGGGCGCCCACACACCCAGTACCATCAGCAGTGACCCCAGACAAGGAGGGCAGACGACCATGAACGCGCTGCAGCCGTGGCACATCATCATCCTGGTGCTCGTGGTGGTTCTGCTGTTCGGAGCGAAGCGGCTGCCGGACGCCGCCCGGTCCATCGGCAAGTCCATGAAGATCTTCAAGGCCGAGACCAAGGACCTCAGCGGCGAAGGCAAGGCGGGCGAGACCCCCGCCGAACCGGCCGAGACCCGCCAGATCCCGCCGGCTCCCGCGCCCTCGGCGCACGATCAGCAGGTCGCCGACCTGCAGCGCCAGCTCGACGAGCTGAAGAAGCAGCAGGCGAACGACCAGCCGCAGAAGAACGCGAGCTGAGCGAACCCCACCCCCGGTTCCCGGTCCGTGGAGCGGGCCGCCTCCCGGCGCGCTCCGCCGGGTTACGACGAGAACGGAACGACCTGTGGCGGAATCCGCCCACGGCACGAGCAACGGCGGCCGATCCGCCCGCCGGCGCCGGCGCAGCCGCCGGAGCAACCCCGACGGGACGATGACGCTCATCGAGCACATCTACGAGTTCCGCCGCAGGCTCGGCTGGGCGCTGCTGTTCGTCGTCATCGGCGGCATCTTCGGGTTCATCTGGTTCGAACAGCACCTCGGCCCGATCCCGTCCCTGGGCAACATCATGACCGGCCCGTACTGCGCGATCCCCGCCCAGCAGCGGTTCGACGGCAACGCGGGCTGCAAGCTGCTGCAGACCGTCCCCTTCGAAGCGTTCATGGTGCGCCTGAAGGTCGGTATCGCGGCCGGCACCGTGCTCCTGTCCCCGGCCTGGCTGTACCAGCTGTGGGCGTTCATCGCCCCCGGCCTGTACGCCAAGGAACGCCGCTACGCGATGATCTTCGTCAGCTTCGCCTCGGTGCTCTTCGCCGCCGGCGCGGTGCTGGCCTACCTGCTCGTCCCGCACGCGCTGGCCCTGCTCGCCGGGTTCGGCCAGGACCAGTTCGTCACCGCGCTCACCGCGGACAAGTACATCTCGTTCATCCTCAGCCTGCTGGTGATCTTCGGGGTCAGCTTCGAACTGCCGTTGCTGGTGGTGATGCTCAACCGGGTCGGCGTGGTCAAATACCGCCAGCTGAAGCGGTGGCGCCGCGGCATCCTGTTCGGGCTGTTCGTGTTCGCCGCCTTCGCCACCCCCGGCTCCGACCCGTTCTCCATGCTCGGCCTGGCCGGCGCGCTCACCCTGCTGTTCGAGCTGTCCATCCAGATCACCCGCTTCCACGACCGCAAGCTCGACGCGGCCCGCACCGACGAGGGCTGGGACCAGCTCGCCGACGACGAGGCCGCCCCGTTCGACTACACCCCGAGCACCGCCGAACCGGACCGGCCCGCACCGTCTTCCCGCCCGGCCGGCCGCTCGACCGACGACATCACCTGATCCATGGGCCTGCACGCCGCGCTCGCCGTGCACCCCGCCTCCGGACACGGCGCCGCCGCCCACGTCGCCGAGGCGGTCGCCGCGCGGCTGCGGCCCGCCGTCGACCGGCTGGACGTACTCACCGCCGGCAGCGTCGCCCAGTCCCGCGCGCTGATGCGGTCCTCGCCCGCCGAAGGGCTCGACGTGCTGATCGTGCTCGGCGGCGACGGAGCCGCACACCAGGGCGTGCAGTTCTGCGCCGAACACCGGGTCGCGCTCGGCCTGATCCCGTCGGGCACCGGCAACGACCTCGCCCGTGCCCTCCGCATCCCGGCCGGCCCGCGCGCCGCCGCCGACGCGCTCGCCCGCGCCCTCCAGGCCGGTCACCGCCGCCGCATCGACCTCGGCCGGTTCGGCGGCACCTGGTTCGCCACGGTGCTGTGCAGTGGATTCGACGCTGCCGTCAACGCCCGTGCCAACCGGCTGCGCCGACCGGCCGGACCCCGCCGCTACGACCTGGCGATCCTCACCGAACTCGCTGCGTTCCGGCCCCGCCCGATCGTCCTGCACACCGACGAAGGGCGCCTCGCCCTCGAAGCCACCCTCGTCGCCGGCAACACCCCCTATTACGGCGGCGGCATTCCGATCTGCCCGTCCGCCAGCCCCCGCGACGGGCTCCTCGACCTCACCGTCATCGGCTCCGCCGGGCGCGCCGACCTGCTGCGCCTGCTGCCCGGCCTCCGCGCCGGCGCCCACCTCGACCACCCCGCCGTGCACACCCTGCGCAGCCGCACCCTCCGCCTGGACGCACCCGGCTGGCCGGTCTTCGCCGACGGCGAGGACCAAGGCCACACCCCGATCGAGGCGACCTGCGTCCCGGCCGCGCTCACCGTCATCACCCCGATCGAGGCGGCGCCCGGATAAGCCGGGTGCGCGCCCGCCGGGTGGTGTGGAACCCTGACGAGGTGGCCACTAGCCCTTCACCATCACCGGCCGAGGCCTACGCGGTCTCGCGGCGCCGCAGCAAGTACCCCCAGCTGACCCGGTTCGCCGGCGAGGTCTCCTTCACCTTCGACGACTTCCAGGTCCGCGGCTGCGAAGCCCTCGAAGACGGCCACGGCGTGCTCGTCTGCGCACCGACCGGCGCAGGCAAGACGGTGGTCGGCGAATTCGCCGTGCACCTCGCGCTCGCCGAGGGCCGCAAATGCTTCTACACCACCCCGATCAAGGCACTGTCCAACCAGAAGTACGCCGACCTCACCGCCCGCCACGGTGCGGACGCGGTCGGCCTGCTCACCGGCGACACCTCGATCAACGGCGACGCCCAGATCGTCGTCATGACCACCGAGGTACTGCGGAACATGCTCTACGCGGGCAGCTCCGCCATCCCCGAACTCGGCTACGTGGTGATGGACGAGGTGCACTACCTCGCCGACCGGTTCCGCGGCGCGGTCTGGGAGGAGGTCATCCTGCACCTGCCCGAGCACGTACGCGTGGCCGGCCTCTCGGCCACCGTCAGCAACGCCGAGGAGTTCGGCGAATGGCTGGTCGAGGTCCGCGGCGACACCACCGTCGTGGTCGACGAGCACCGCCCGGTCCCGCTGTGGCAGCACATGCTCGTCGGGAACCACCTGCTCGACCTGTTCGCCGGCCAGAACGAAGCCGACCCGGGCGAGCAGCTGCGGATCAACCCGACCCTGCTGCGCCGCACCGAGGACCTCGGCCGCTACGCCCCGGCCTTCCGCGGACCACGCGGCGGCAAACGCGGTGCCCCGCAGCGCGGGCCCCGGTTCCGCCCGCCGTCCCGGGTCGACGTGGTCGAACGGCTCGACAACGCCGGGCTGCTGCCCGCGATCGTGTTCATCTTCTCCCGCGCCGGCTGTGACGCCGCGGTCGCCCAGTGCGTGCGCTCCGGCCTGCGGCTCAACGACCCCGAACAGATCGAGCAGGTCCGCCGCATCGTCGACGAGCGCACCGCCGACCTGCCCGAAGGCGACCTCGGCGTGCTCGGCTACTGGGAATGGCGCGAGGCCCTCGAACGCGGCATCGCCGGGCACCACGCCGGGCTGCTGCCCGCGTTCAAGGAGACCGTGGAAGAGCTGTTCGTGCAGGGGCTGGTGAAGGTCGTCTTCGCCACCGAAACCCTCGCGCTCGGCATCAACATGCCCGCCCGCACCGTCGTGCTGGAACGGCTGGTCAAATACAACGGCGAAGCCCACGTCGACCTCACCCCCGGCGAATACACCCAGCTCACCGGCCGCGCCGGGCGCCGCGGGATCGACGTCGAAGGCCACGCCGTGGTCGCCTGGCAACCCGGCGTCGACCCGAAAGCCGTCGCCGGGCTCGCCTCCACCCGCACCTACCCGCTGCGCTCCTCGTTCCGGCCCGGCTACAACATGGCCGTGAACCTGGTCGCCCAGGTCGGCGCGGACGCCGCCCGCGACCTGCTGGAACAGTCCTTCGCCCAGTTCCAGGCCGACCGATCCGTGGTCGGCACCGCCCGCCGCATCGACCGCAACAAAGAAGCCCTCAAGGGCTACGCCGACGCGGTCACCGGCGACTTCGACCAGATGCTCGACTACGTCGAGCTGCGGGCGAAGATCTCCGCCCGCGAGAAGACCCTGGCCCGGCAGAACACCGCCGCCCGGCGCGCGGACACCGCCGAATCGCTGGAAAAGCTCCGCAAGGGCGACGTCATCGCCGTCCCCGCGGGCCGCCGCGCCGGATTGGCCGTGGTCGTCGATCCCGGCCTCGACCCGATCCGCGAGCCCCGCCCCGTGGTGGTCACCGAAGACCGCTGGTCCGGGCCGCTGTCGGTCGCGGACTTCCCCGCCCCGGTCGAACCACTCGGCCGGATCCGGCTGCCCAAGCACCTCGAACTGCGCTCCCCGAAAACCCGCCGCGACATCGCGTCCTCGCTGCGCAGCGCCGGGATCGAGCCACCCGGCCGCGCCCGCCGCCGCACCGGCACCGGCGCCGACTCGGAGCTGGCCGCGCTGCAGCGCGCCCTGCGTGCCCACCCCTGCCACGGCCTCGCCGAACGCGAGGCCAACCTCCGCTGGGTCGAGCGCTACCAGCGGCTGACCGGCGAAACCGAACAGCTCGAACGCAAGGTCGCCGCGACCACCCACTCCCTGGCCCGCGCGTTCGACCGGATCCTGCGGCTGCTCGGCGAACGCGGCTACCTCGGCCCCGGCACCGGCGAGGACCGGGTCACCGAACCCGGCCGCCGCCTCGCCCGCCTCTACAGCGAATCCGACCTGCTGGCCGCCGAATGCATCCGCCACGGCGTCTGGTCCGGGCTCGGCCCCGCCGAACTCGCCGCGGTGGTGTCCACCCTCGTGTTCGAAGCTCGCCGCGACACCGCGGGCGAACCCCGGCTGCCCGGCGGCGCGGTCCCCGCCGCCTGGCAGGAGACCGCCAAGCTGTGGGTCGAGCTGACCGAGGACGAACGACGGCACCGCCTCGACCGCACCCGCGAACCCGACGCCGGTTTCGCCTGGCCGGTCTACCGGTGGGCCCGCGGCGAATCCCTGGAGAAAGTCCTCACCGCCGCGGAGACCAACGGCCAGGAACTGTCCGCGGGCGACTTCGTCCGCTGGTGCCGCCAGGTGATCGACCTGCTCGACCAGATCCGCGACGTGCTCGGCAAAGCCGACCCGGTCGGCGGTACCGCCGCCGAAGCGGTCCGCGCCCTGCGCCGCGGCGTCGTCGCGGCAGGCGGCGCATGAGAGCAGGGCACCGTACCGGGACCGGCCGGACATCCCGCGCGTGGACGCGTGTGCTCGGCCCCCACCTGTGGTTTGATCGCGCACGGACGCAGGCGAACAAAGGCGGAGGCGAACGATGAGCACGCCGTATGGCGGCAACGACCCGCGGCAGCAGCCCCCTTACGGGCAGCAGCCACAGTACGGCCAGCAGCCGGGTGGCGCCTACCCGCCGAGCGGCCCGCAGCAGCAACCGTACGATCCCCAGCAGTACGGGCAGCAACAGCCGCAGTACGGCGGCTACCCGCAGCAGCAACCCCAGGCGCCACAAACCCCGCAGTGGGGCCAGCAGCCACCACCGCAGCAGGCCCCGTACGGCCAGGGCTACGACCAGGGCCAGCAGGGTTACGACCCCAACCAGCAACAGGGCTACAACCAGCCCGGTGGCACCCAGCAGCCACCGCAGCCCGGTCCTTACGACTACGGGCAGCCCGGCGGGGAACCGGAATCCGGGGGCGGGTCGAAGAAGGGCCTGTTCGTCGGGATCGGCGCGCTCGTCGTGGTGGTCGTGGTGGTGGCGATCCTCGGGTTCGTCGCGCCGGGCTTCTTCAAGTCCGAGGTCTTCAACAACAGCCAGATGCAGACCGACGTCGCGAAGCTGCTCACCGACACCTACAAGATCCAGGGTGTCAGCGGGGTCACCTGCCCGGCCGACCAGAAGGTCTCCGACGGCGAGAAGTTCGAGTGCACCGCGACCATCAACGGCACCCCGCAGCAGGTGCCGATCGTGGTCAAGGGCACCGACGGCAACTACGAGGTGTCGCCGCCCAAGTCCGGGCAGTGAACCTTGTCCGCGTCCGGTGAAATCCGGTGGCCCCGGACGCGGGTCGCCGGCGATCATCGGGGCATGAGCGAGTACCGCATCCGGCTGCTGGAGACCGGCGAGCACCGCGAGGCCTGGGACCTGTTCCGGGCCTCGCTGCACGTCCCGCCCGGCAGTGACGAGGAATGGGACCGGGCCGCGCTGTCGCACCAGCAGCGGCGCAGCGTCGGCGCGTTCGGTCCCGGTCTCATCGGGACGGCGCGCTCCTTCGACGCCGAACTGCTGGTGCCCGGCGGAGCGAAAGTCCCGCTCGCCGCGGTCACCGGCATCGGCGTCCGCGCCGGCTGGACCCGCCGCGGCGTGCTCACCTCCATGATCGAGACGCAGCTGGCCGACTTCACCGAACGCGGAATCGTCGCCGCGACACTGCGGGCCACCGAAGGTGCCATCTACGGCCGATACGGCTACGGCATCGCCACTCATGCCCAGAACGTGCTGGTCGACCGGCAACGGGCCAGGCTGCGCCCGGAAGTCCTGCCCGGCGGCCAGGTGCACGTGATGGATCTCGGCGACGCCGTGCCGCAGTGGCCCGAGCTGTACGCCGCGACCGGCTTCACCCGCCCCGGCGCGATGACCCGGCCGCCAGTGTTCTGGGGCGGTCACGAAAACCAGGTCCGCCGGCTCTCGCCGTTCCCCCGCACCGCCGTGCACCACGGTCCCGCAGGCATCGGCGGCTACCTCGTCTACTACGTCGACCGTGAAACCACGCCCGTCAAACTGCACGTCCCCCGGTTCCACTACACCAGCCCCGAAGCGTTCGCCGGGCTGTGGCGCTTCCTGCTCTCGGTCGACCTCGTCGACGAAATCGCGTTGATGTACCGGCCGCTCGGCGAACCGACGGCGCTGCTGTTCACCAACCCGCACATTGCGAAGATCGAAACCACGCGCGACGAAACCTGGCTCCGGCTGGTCGACGTGCCCGCCGCGCTCGCGGCCCGCAGCTACGGCGATACCGATCCGGTCGTGATCGAAGTTCACGACCCGATGCTGCCCGCCAACAACGGCCGCTACCGGATCGGCCCAGGCGGTGCCGAGAGGACCGACGCGGAACCCGCGCTCCGCGTCGACGCGGAGGTACTGGCGATGCTCTACTTCGGCGCGTGGAACACGTCCGCACTCGCCACCGCGAACCGGGTCGACGTTCTCCACCCGGCCGCCCTTCCCGCCGCGGATCTCTTGTTCCGCACCGAGGAACCGGCTTGGTGCGGCACGTTCTTCTGACGTGTCGAGGTAAATCATTCGCCGCGACCCCACCCGGCTTGGTTGGATCGCCACCATGAGCGACTTCACGGTGCGGCCGATCACCGACGCGGAACGGCGGCCGCTGTACGACGTTCTCCAGCGGGCCCTGCACCGGAGCCCGGTCACCGACCAGCGGTGGGCGAGGATCACCGGCTCGGTCCGCGCCGACGGCAAGATCGGGGCGTTCGCCGAGGACCTGCCGATCGGGCTGGCCAGCTCACTGCCCACCGCGATGACCGTGCCCGGCGGCGCCTCCGTGCCGATGGCCGCGGTGAACGGCGTGGCGGTCCGCGCGGACTGGACCCGCCGTGGTGTCCTCACCGCGATGATGGACGCCCAGCTGCGGGAGTTCACCGAGCGCGGCTACACCGTGGCCGGGCTCGATGCGAGCGAAACGGCGATCTACGGCCGGTTCGGCTATGGCGTCGCCATCCGCGCCGCCACCATCGATGTCAAGCACCCCGCCCAGGTGGGCGAAGGGGCCAGAGTCTCCGGCACCGTACGGATTCTCGACGGCGACGATGCCCTCGTCGCCGCGCGTACCGTCTACGACCGGATCGGGTACCGGCGGACGGGCATGATCGCCCGCCCGGACGATTGGTGGGAGATCTCCTACAGCCGCAGCATCGAAGTGGACGGCTACCGTCTCGCTGTCCACACAGGACCGGACGGCGACGACGGCTTCGCCCTGTACCGCACCGTGCCGCAGCGCACCCACGCAGAGCCGTTCCTCGGTGCGCTGGTGGAAGTCGAAGACCTGATCGCGAACGACGCCGCGACCGTGGCCGCGCTGTGGCAGTTCCTGCTCTCGATCGACCTCGTGTCCACTGTGCACGCATCGGGCCGGCCGGTCGACGAGGAAGTCGGCGTGCTGCTCACGGATCCCCGCCGCGCTCGCACGACCGACGTCAAGGACCAGCTGTGGCTCCGGCTGGTCGACGTGCCCGCCGCACTCGCCGCCCGCACCTACAGCGACGCCGATCCGGTCGTGATCGAAGTTCACGACCGGATGCTGCCCGCCAACAACGGCCGCTACCGGACCGGACCCGGCGGCGCGGAGCGGACCGGCGCCACCGCGGACCTCGAACTCGACGTGGACACCCTCGCCATGCTCTACCTCGGCGAGTGGCGTCCGGCGCTGCTCGCCCTCGCCGGCCGGATCACCGGTGCGGACGAGAAAACCCTCGCCCGCACCGAGACTCTGTTCCGCACCGAGCAGAATCCCTGGTGTGGCACGGACTTCTGACCGTGCTCACGACCCCGGCAACGCGGCCAGCAGCCGCTCCACCGAACGGCCCAGGTTCCAGCGCTCGGCCAGCTGCGCGACCCGGTCCGGGTCGGCGGGTGCGGCAGGCACCGCGTCCGGGCCGGACTGGGTCACCGGCGCGTCCACCGCGACCCGCACCACGGTCGGCGCGACCGCCAGGTAGTCCGCGGCGTCGGCGAGCCGCAGCCGGGTCTTGAGCGGCACCCGGGAATCCCCGGACGACGCGGCGGCCACCAGCTCGGCCAGCGACCCGAACTGCGTGATCAGCTTCGCGGCAGTCTTCTCGCCGATCCCGGCGACGCCGGGCAACCCGTCCGACGGATCCCCGCGCAACGCCGCCATATCCGCGTACGCCGGACCGGCATGGTCGACAGGCACACCGTAACGCTCCGCGATCTCGACCGGGCCGAGTTCCTCCGCCTTGGCCCAGCCCTTGCCGACGTACACCACCGAAGCCGGCGTCGGCTCCGTCCGCACCAGCTGGAACAGGTCACGATCCCCGGTGATCACCTCCACCGCGTCCACCTGCTCCCGGGTGGCCAGCGCACCGATCACATCGTCCGCCTCGTACCCGGCCGCCTCCGCGGTGGCGAACCCGAACGCGGCCAGCACGTCGAGGATGATCGGCACCTGCGGGGTGAGCGTGTCGGGCACCTCCTCCACATCGGTCCCGCCGTCGCCGATTTCGGCGACGCGGTGCGCCTTGTAACTCGGCAGCAGATCGGTGCGGAACTTCGGCCGCCAGTCCGCGTCCAGACAGGCCACCAGCCGCGACGGGCGGCGATCGGTGAGGATCCGCGCGAGCGTGTCGGTGAACCCGCGCACCGCGTTGACCGGCGTCCCGTCGGGAGCGGTCATCGAATCCGGCAGTGCGTAGAACGAACGGAAGTACAGGCTCGCGGAATCGAGCAGGGCGAGTGGTCCGGTCACCCGCACACCCTCCCACGCCCCGCCCGATGCTCGAAACCCGAAGCCGTGAAGGGTCCCTTCACGGACTCTGCGTCCGTGAAGGGACCCTTCACAGCCTCCACTCGGCGGCCGCGACGCACCCGCCTGGCGAGTACTCCGGCACGGGCGCCGCGGACTAGGCTCGGCGGCATGTCGAGCCGATCCCTCCATACGCCTGCCCCCGACGCCGCCGTGCTTCGTGCCCGGCTGGACCGCGCCGCGCGAGCGGCGTCCGCCGCGGACACCGACGCCCTGCTCGTCGCACCCGGCTCCGACCTGCGCTACCTGCTCGGCCAGGCAGGTGGCTCGTTCGAGCGGCTGACCACCCTCGTGGTGCCCGCCGACGGCCCGCCCGCGCTGGTCGTGCCGAAGCTGGAGGCCCCCGGCTACCACGACGTGCCCACCGCCGAACTCGGCGTCGAGATCCTGACCTGGGTGGACGGGGAGGACCCGTACCGGCTGGTCGCCGACCGGCTCGGCAAACCCGGCAGGGTCGCGGTCAGCGACTTCACCGCGGCGCTGCACGTCCTCGCGCTGCGCGCCGCCCTCGGCGACGCCGAGCAGACGCTGGCCGGCCCGGTCCTGCGGGAGCTGAGGATGCGCAAGGACGTCACCGAGATCGACGCCCTGCGCGCGGCCGGCGCGGCGATCGACCGCGTACACGCGCGGATGGGGGAGTGGCTGCGCGCCGGCCGCACCGAGGCCGAGGTGGGCGCCGACATCGCCGAGGCGATCGTGGCCGAGGGGCACACCCGCGCGGACTTCGTGATCGTCGGCTCCGGCCCGAACGGCGCGAGCCCGCACCACGACGTGTCCGACCGCGTCATCGAACGCGGCGACGTGGTGGTGATCGACATCGGCGGCCCGATCGCCGAGGGCTACAACTCCGACTCCACCCGCACCTACGCGATCGGCGAACCCCGCGACGCCGACGTCGCCGGGACCTACGCGGTGCTGCAGCGCGCGCAGCAGGCCGCGGTCGACGCGGTCCGGCCGGGCGCCACCGCGGAATCGATCGACGCCGCCGCCCGCGAGGTGATCGAGGCCGCCGGATTCGGCGAGTACTTCATCCACCGCACCGGCCACGGCATCGGCCTCGACGTGCACGAGGAGCCCTACATCGTCGCGGGCAACAGCCTGCCGCTCGAACCGGGCATGGCCTTCAGCATCGAGCCCGGCATCTACCAGCCCGGCCGCTGGGGCGCCCGGATCGAGGACATCGTGGTGGTCACCGGAACCGGGGCGGAGGCGGTGAACACGCGGCCGCACGAGCTCGTCGTGCTGGACGCATGAGTAGCCCGCTGGAACCCCTGGACCAGGCGATCGTGCAGGAGCTCGCGGCCGACGGCCGGCGCAGCTTCACCGACCTCGCCGAACGCGTCGGGCTGTCGGTCTCGGCGGTGCACCAGCGGGTGCGGCGCCTCGAACAGCGCGGCGTCATCCTCGGCTACACCGCGAAGCTGGACGGCGAACAGATCGGCCTGCCGCTCACCGCGCTGATCTCGCTGACCCCGAACGACCCCGCCGCACCCGACGACTACCCGCAACGGATCCAGCACATCACCGAGATCGAGTCCTGCTACTCGGTCGCCGGCGACGAGTCCTACATCCTGCTGGTCCGGGTCGCCTCCCCGCTCGGACTGGAGGATCTGCTGCGGCGGATCCGCGAGGCGGCGAAGGTGTCCACCCGCACCACGGTCGTGCTCTCGACACCGTTCGAAGGCCGTTCACCGACCCTGTGAGGCGTGTGGTGTGCTCCCCGCCGCTGCGCACCGGCGGGGAGCACACCACACCTACGAGTCCCAGATCGCGCCGTACGAGGCGATTCCGCGTTGTTCCATCCCGGTGACGACCTGCCAGGTCAGCCGTTTGTTCGACACGCAGATCACCGCTTCCGCGCCGGACTCCGCGCAATGCTGCTCGGTGAGGGCCAGGACATCGGGCTTGCCCTGCTCGCCGGTGTTCCAGACGACGAAGTCCGGGGCGAGCTGCCGCACCTCCGCGAGCAGCTCCTCACCGTAGGTGGCGACCGGGTCCCTGGTGATCCACAGCAGCCGGAACGGCAGGTCACGGCGGGTCATCACGCTCATCAACGGGCCGATCCCACTGCCGGTGGCCACGAACAGCACCCGCGGGAACAACGCTGCCGCCCCGCCCATCCCGGCGATCGGGCCGCCTTTGAGCCACACGTGCGACGGCGGATCGTCGATGAACCGGCCGGTCCAGTCACCGGCCCGGGAGATCAGCACCCGACCGTAGCCACCCTCGCCGGTGCCGATCGCGGCGAACGAATGCCACTCCCGCAGCGGCGCGAGGCTCAACGTCACAGCCGAGCCGGGCGGGAACGTCGGCGGATGTGGGAACCGCACCGAAGCCGCGTGCCGCGAATGCCGGGTCACCTCCACCGGGACCCGCCGTAGCCGCAGCCACGGCCAGGCCGCGCTCAGTACGACGAGCCCCACGACCCACGGCTGCCAGGTCGCGCCGTCCGATGTACGCACCGTGTCGGCCACCACCAGGACCAGCAAGGCCCAGCCGCCCCAGCGGTGCGCGCGTTCGAACAAGTCGTGCCACCGCTCCCGCACCGGCCGGACGGCCAGAGCCGTCAGCACGACCAGCCCGGCGGCGATGACGATCGGCAGGACCACCGGCTCGCCGCGCAGCACCAGGAACCCGACGGATACGAGGTACCAGACGACACCTGACGTGGCCGCACCAACGTGCAATCCGCCGTAGTGCGACACCTTCCCGGCCGCCCACCGCAAGGCGTACGGCCAGCTCATGGGCATGCGCGTGGCCAGCCGGAAGGCGATGTTCACCACGTGCCGCTGCCGGAGGAAGATCGCCGCCGCGAGGTTGGCCAGCGCGAGATCGGCCGCGCCCGGCTGAGTCAGATCCGGCCCTGCGAGGACGGCGATGATCGCGTTCAGCACCAGCACCGCCGCGCCGAGCCGCACGTAGGGACTCACCGCGGGGTGCTTGAGCAGCGCCCGCACGCCTCGTTGCGGGGACGACCGTCCTGGCACGGACGCGACGTTTGCACTGGTCTCGGTCACTGGATCCATCCCGTTACGCGCAGTGGTCGTTTCTGCATCAGGATGAGATATTGACGCACTAAAGCGAAGACCAGTGAGGCAGAAACGGGCAGGGAATACGCCCTGTTTGACACTTTCCGTACACGCCGTCTATGCGTTGTACACCCGACGGAAGGGGAGTTCGACCTGGTGAGTCAGGCCGGTCCGGAGAGGTGCAGCGAGTGGTACGATAAAAGGTATGGCAACACGTAAAGTGACTCTTTCGCTGGACAGTACGGCGCTCGAGTTCGCCGAGCGGGCCGCGAAGGCGCATGGCATCTCGGTCTCGTCCTGGCTGTCGAAAGCAGCCCGTCGCGAGGCGGTGCGCACCGGGTACACCCCGCAGCGGGCGCCGGCCCGGGCGGCCGCGGAAGCGGACGAGGCGGAACGGGCCGCGGCGGAAAAGGATCTGCGTGCGCAGGGGTGAGGTCTGGACCTATCATCCGCCGACCGATCCGGCCCGCCAACGCACCGTGGTCGTGCTCTCCTCGGACGGGGTGAACGAATCCGAGCGGCCCTGGCTGCTCGGCGCCGAACTGCTCGACCGCGATCCGCTGGACATCCTCGGCGTCGCCATCGACGCCCGCTACTGGGTGTCCACGCTCAACCTGACCCGGCTGTACCGGCCGTGGTTCGACGAGCGGATCGCGGAGATCGGCCCGGACGTGCAGGAGCAGATCGACGTCGCCCTGCGTGCCGCGCTCGACCTCTGACGCGGCCGGGAGCCGGTGCCGCTCAGCCTCCGGGCTTCGCGTTCAGGGTGTCGCCGGGGCCGTCGACGCAGGCCGCGGCGGCGTCGCGGGTGGCGAGGAACTCCGAGAGGCAGCCGGCGATCGCGGCGTGCCCGGCGGCGTTGGGGTGGAAGGATTCCTGCAGTGCGTGCGTGGCCCGGTCGAGATGGGTCAGGTCGTCGAGGTGCAGGGTGAGCCGGGTGAACCACTCCTTGGCCTGATCGGCGCCGCCGCTGCACGCCTCGTGCTGTTTTCCGGCTTGGGCCAGGTCCAGGAACCGGGCCCCGGACTGCGTGGCCACCTGCCGCAGCCCGGTCGACAGGGTGCTGATCCCGGGCCCGGCGATCCAGTCGAGATCGTCGGTGCGGAACGGGCAGCCGTTGAGGCTCTGCAGATCGGCCGGGATGCCGGGCCCGACCGGAGCGGCGTAGGACTGCAGCACCAGCTGGTAGTCCGAGGGCACATAGCCGGCCTGCGCGAGCACCTTCTTCACGTCGCCGACCGCGTTGACCACCTTCGGCACCATGGCGTCCACTTTGGACTTCCAGGTCTCCCGTAAGGGGACGTTGCAGCCGGCCGGCCCGGAACTGAACCAGGCCTGGAAACAGGTGTTGACCTGCGCGGAGAACTTCGGGTCGTCGTTCGCGCCGACCCCGATCACGACCACGCTCACCCGGTGGTTCTTGACCACCTCCGCCAGCCGCGCTGCCTGTGAACGCTCACCCCACTGGTCGGCGCCGCCGAGGGCCACCTGGGCCGAGGGCGCTCCAGAACAGGCGAGGTTGACCCGCGCGGTGACCCCCGGGATGCGGACCTTCTGCACGAACGCGTTGGGGGAGCGGTGGCACCAGTCGCCGTTGCGGCCGTCGGTGTCCGGGGTGTAGTCCCCGGCGCCTTCCCCGGAGACGGTGCTGTCGCCGAGCGCGACCACGGTCAGCGGCCCAGTGCCGGGTGGTCCCTGCCGGGGCTGTGGCCGCCCCCGCAGGCTCTCCGCCCCGAAGAGCACGAACGAGGCGATCAGCAAGGCCACGCAGGCGAGGACCAGCGCCCCCCACCACCACCGGAATCTTCGCATCGCCACCCGAGTCTAGCCAGCCCGCGACCTGCCCGGTCCCCCTCACCCGGCTCCGGGACTGCACAGTCCACTGTGGAGAGCACCCCACCGGGACCGGAGCGTCGCCGTCGGGTCCCCGGCCGGGACGGCGTGCCGTCGGCCGGGCTGCGCGGCCGACGGCACGTGGTTCCTCAGCGCTGCCGCGCCGGGCGCACGATCATCTCGTTCACGTCGACGCCCTCGGGCTGGCTCAACGCGTCGGCGATGGCGTCCGCGATCGCCGTCGGCTCGATCGCGTCCTTGCGGTAGATCCGCATCGCCTCCTGGGCGTCCGGGTCGGAGATGATGTCCGCCAGCTCGGAGGTGCCCACACCGGGCGAGATGGTGGTGACCCGGATCGACGGGTCGGACTCCTGGCGCAGGCCCTCGGTGATCGCCCAGGCCGCGTACTTGCTGCCGCAGTACACCGCGGCGGTCGGGACGACCCCGTGCGCGGCGATGGAGGCGACAGTGACGAAGTGCCCGCCCTTCTGCCGGGTGAAGTGGCAGGCCGTTGACCCGCCGCCGGGGCCCGGCCGGCAGATCCACGTCGGCCGGTTCGGTGACCTCGCGCAGTGCCCGCAGGAACTCGCCGAGGAGGTTGCCATCGCTCATGTGTCCAGGTTAGAACGGCGGAGCACGCTTCGGGGGGCACAAAAGGGGTGGGCTGCACCCACCCTTCGGAACGGTCCCGGACGCGGTGGCCGGACCTGTCGCGGCCGTACCCGGACCGGCAGTGGTTTAAACCTTTCCGGCGGTGGTTCTGCCCGCCCGCGCCTGCGGTCCGTCCCGGTGGGGCACGGTGTTTTGACCGGCCCGCCACGCTGTCCGAGCCTGGTACGCGAGTCTCCGGTCTCCCTCCCACGAAAGGCGAATCATGCGATTGAGCCGAGCCCGGTTGCGCCGGGCAGCCCTCGCGCTGGCCGCCGCGGCGGCCCTGCCGCTCGCCGCGGTGCCCGCGCACGCGGCCGACGACTGGACCACGGTCTTCTCCGACGATTTCGACGGTGCCGCCGGTACCGGCCTGAACCTCCAGAACTGGCTCTACGACAAGGGAACCGGCTATCCCGGCGGGGCGGCGAACTGGGGCACCGGAGAGGTGGAGACCTCGACCGACTCGACGGCCAACGTCTACCACGACGGATCCGGGCACCTGGTGATCAAGCCGATCCGGGACGCGGGCGGCGCGTGGACCTCCGGGCGGATCGAAAGCACCCGGACCGACTTCGGTGCTCCGGCGGGCGGCCGGATGGAGATGAGCGCGACGCTGCAGCTGCCCGATCCCGAGCGTGGGCTCGGCTACTGGCCCGCGTTCTGGGCGATGGGCGCCGACGCCCGCCCGGTCGGGGCGACGAACTGGCCCAGCATCGGCGAACTGGACATCATGGAGAACGTGAACGCGCTGGACAAGCACTCCAGCACGTTCCACTGCGGCCAGTGGCAGGGCGAATGCCACGACCCGGACGGCATCACCAGCGACCTGCAGGACTGCGCCGGCTGCAAGACCGGCTACCACACCTACTCGGTGGTGGTCGACCGCCGTGATCCCGCGGCCGAGGAACTGCAGTTCTCCCTCGACGGGCGGCAGACCTTCGCGGTCACACAGAACCAGGTCTCGGCCGAGACCTGGAAAGCCGCCGTGGACCACGGCTTCTTCGCGATCTTCGACGTCGCGATCGGCGGTTCCTACCCGAACAAGGTGTGCGGCTGCACCTCACCGGCCGCGGACACCACCTCGGGCGCGGGGATGAGCATCGACTCGTTCGCGGTCAAGGTCAGCAAGAGCTGAAGACGGGGGTAGCGGGTTCCGTGGCCTGGCATCGTCGCCCGGCCCAGCGTTCCCCAAGCAGTGGGCCGCCCTCCATGACGGGAAAGGCGGCCCACTGCCGCCCGGCTCTCTCTCACCCGGTCACGGGTAGTGCGGCACGTTCACCGGCTTGGTCCCGTCCGGGGTCACGCCCCCGACGTCGTTGATCACGTGCTTGATCGTGCCCCGGTGGTTCAGGGACACGGTGAGCAGGCTGTGCAGCCTCACCCCGCCGTTTCTGGGCACCTCGAACGCGCGCTCGGCGGCGACCGCCGGGTTGGTGTCGAAGAAGCAGTAACTGCCCAGGCCCCACGCCTCGTGCGAGGTGACCTTGTCGCCGACCTTGTAGGCGGCGTACCCGGCGGTGCCCGGCGCGGAGTTCCACGAGCCCTGGTTCGGCACGTCGTAGGGCATCTCGTTCTGGAAGAAGATCGTCTTGCCGCGCCGGCCGTTCCAGAGCACCTGGAACTTCTGGTAGTGCTCGACGAACAGGCCGGTGGCGGTCACGTCGTCCCCGTTGACCAGGACGCCGGTGTCGGCGGTGTTGGTGGTCCAGCCGACCGTGCCGGCCTTGCCGTGGTCGGCGCGCCAGGCCCAGACATGGTCGACGAGGGTGTCGTCGCTGTTGACCACGAGGCTGTTCGTGGCCTTGCCCGCGAGGTCGCCGCCGATGCGGAAGAACACGTCCTGCAAGGAGATCGGGTTCTTCGCGTGGTCGGTGTGCTCGCCCTTCTTGCCGACGGTCAGCAGCGCGTTCGAGTTCCGCGTGCCCGCGTCGAACAGCACGCCCTTCACCCGCATTCCGTCGGTGTCGGCGATGTGCATGGCGTCGACACCGTTGTCCGGGACGAGTGTGGGGTAGCCGATGCCGAGCACGGTGGTGTCCGGGTTGGTCACGTTGAGGGTCTGGTCGAGGTGGTAGATGCCCGGGGTGAAGAACAGGCTGCAGCCCGCCGCGAGCGAGCGGTTGAGGTCGGCGGCCTTGTCACCGGGCTTGGCCACGCGGAACCGGCTGATCGGCACCGAATCACCGGGCGTGGCGCCGTTGGCCCAGCTCGGGCCGGAGGCGTTCGTGCGCAGCGCGGGACGGAACACGCGGAACTTCCCGGCCCCGTCCACGTACAGGTACGGCACGTCGCGGGAGACCGGAGTGGTGGCCAGCGTGGTCTCCGGCGGGGTGGGGAAGGTGTTCGGCGGGGCGCCGTGGGTGCCGGAGAACACCATGTTCCACACGCCGCCGTCCCAGCTGCCCAGCGCGGAGTCGCGGGTGTACCACTGTTGCTGCGAGACCGAGGCGGTCTTGCCGGCCACCTTGGTGTCGGCGATGTAGCCGCCGCTGGAGTACCCGTAGCTGGCGGGGAACAGCTGGAGCCCGCCCTTGATGTCCATCCGCCGGAACGGCGCGGCCTGCGAAACCGCCCAGCGATCGTCGCCGCTCGTCGGGGTGACCGCCATGTTCTCCGCCGAGCGCCAGAAGTTCTGCAGCGCCGAACCCTGATCGGACTCGTTGAACGCGTCCACCGTGACATCGCCGGTGATCTGCACGTCGCCCGGGTTCTGCCCCAGCCCGGCGACGGAGGTGTAGAAGCCGACGTTGTCGTGCACCGAGTAGCTGCCGGGTTTGAACAGGTGCGCGACGCGCCCGGACGCGAACTGCGCGGTCTGCGTGCTCTTCTGCGTTTCGAAGTCCTTGTCGAGCTGCGACTGGATGCGGTCGCGGGACATGCCCGGGTCGAAGATCCGCACGTTCGGCCCGAAGTCGGGTTGCGCGGGCTGCCCGCAGCCGGCGTGCGCGACGCTCGCCGCGTGCGCGGTGGGCAGTCCGAGTCCCAGCCCGGCCAATGCGGCCGACGCGGTCAGTGCGAGTGCGGCGAGCGGGCCGCGCCGTCGTCGTGGTGAGCGAAGAGCGGGTTCCACGATGTGGTACCTCCGCGGTCGGAATTCACCGGATCGGTTGGCAGTAGCGGAAAGTATCCGCGCGAGCACGGACCACGGGTCACGAGGGCGTAACAGGTTGTCTGGACCACTCAGGTGTGCCCGTCCGACCACGAACGAGTGACCTGCGGCCTCGCGGGGCCAGGCATGGGCGGGCACCATGACGGGCGGATCAGCGCGCCGATGCCGACGGGAGCGAGATGAGCCGTATCGAACGAGGACGCCGGCCCTGGCGGACGGCGCTCGCCGTCGCCGCGATGGCACTGCCGTGGACGATCGTGACCGCGGGACCGGCCGCGGCCGCGGATTACTCGAAAGCGGCGGACGACACCGCGGGATCACAGATCGCGGTACACGAAGGCGTGCAGGGCGGCCCGGCGCGCGCGGATCTCGCCGGCGGGCAGGCTCTCGGACACGATGTGAGCGGTCACCAAGGTCCGGTGGATTGGGCGAAGGCGGCGGCTTCGGGTGCTCAGTTCGCGTACGTCAAAGCCACCGAGGGCACCGGGTACGTCAGCCCACATTTCGCGCAGCAGTACGACGGCGCGCACAAGGCGGGCCTGATCCGCGGCGCCTATCACTTCGCGCGGCCGGATCTTTCCAGCGGCGCCGCGCAGGCCGAGTACTTCATCGCGCACGGCGGTGCCTGGCGCAAGGGCGGCACGACGCTGCCGGGTGCGCTGGACATCGAGTACAACCCGTACGGCGACGCCTGCTACGGCAAGAGCGCCGCGGACATGACCGCGTGGATTGCCGACTTCGCGAGCACTTACCTCGCGAAGCAGCACCGCAGCGCGATCATCTACACCTCGACGTCCTGGTGGAAACGCTGCACCGGCAACACAGCGCGGTTCGGCGACACGAATCCACTGTGGCTGGCCCGGTACGCCCCGGCGATCGGGGAGTTGCCTGCGGGCTGGGACAAGCAGAGCATCTGGCAGTTCGCTCGCGCTGGAGGGCTGCCCGGCGACCAGAATTACTACAACGGCCCGATCAGCCGGGTGCAGGCGCTGGCTCGGGGCGCCTGACTCACGTACGGGCCAGCCGCTCCCGCAGCCGTCTGGTCCGGCTCCGCGGCCGCACAGGGAGGCGACCGGACGTGATGTCACCGAGCAGGGTGCCCACCGTTTCCCTGGCACAGGTCCGGTTCGCGCCGATTCCGCCGGACGGGCCGCGTTTGATCCAGCCGACCACGTACGCGCCGACGTGGCCGTCGACCCGGCCTGCGGTGTGCGGGATGGTGCCGGTCGTCTCGTCGAACGGCAGCCCCGGTACCGGGGTTCCGCGATAGCCGACGGCGCGTACGACCTGTCCCGCGGCGATCTCGACCGGCTCGCCCGCGCCGGTCACCCGCAGTCCCCGCACCTGCTCGTTACCGGTGACGGCAGACGGTGCGGAGTGGAACCGCACCACGATCCGGCGTGTCCCCTCGGCGGTCGGCGTCGTCCAGTCGACGGCTTCGCGGTCCAGCTCGCGCAGCAGGGCGGCTTTGCCGCGCCCGGCGTCGATCGCTGTGGTGGTACGGGAATCCTCGCTGTCCACGACGAGGGGCACGTTCGTGCGTTGCGTGAGCGCCAGCAGTTCTGGGGCGGTGTACGCGGCGTGTTCGGGGCCGCGCCGGGCGAGCAGCACGACTTCCCGCACCTTGCTCGACCGCAGCCGTTCGAGCGCGTGTGGGGCGATGGTGGTGCCGGCGAGGTCGTCCGGGTCGGCGGTGAGGATCCGTGCGACGTCCAGCGCGACGTTGCCGGTGCCGATCACCACGACACGTTCCGCGGACAGGCCGATCGCGTCGGCGGGTACGTCGGGGTGGCCGTTGTACCAGCCGACCACAGTGGTTGCGGCGACGCTGCCGGGCACCTGCTCGCCGGGCAACCCGAGACTGCGCGCGGACGACGCACCGACTGCGTACAGCACCGCGTCGTGCCGCTCGGTCAGCTCGGCCACGGTGACGTGCTGACCGACTTCGACGCCGAGCCGGAGCCGCAGCCGGGGATGGCGGTGGCACCGGGAGAAGGTCTCGCCGATTCGTTTGGTGGCCGGGTGATCCGGGGCGACGCCGTAACGTACGAGCCCGCCGGCGACCGGCAGCCGGTCGATGAGGGTGACCCGCGCGTTCGTGTGCAGCAGCAGGTCCTCCACCGCGTACATGCCGGCAGGGCCGGTCCCGACCACTGCGATGTCCGGCGGGGCGAAGTCGCTCGGCACGGCGTGGGCGAACGACGGCGGACCCCACCGATGGAAGTTGGGCGCCGGGTCGGCCATAGCGGCAGGGACGCGGCCGGTGAAGAAGTCCGCGTTGATGCCCGCGTACACCTCAAGTGGTCCGGTAAGCAGGTCTACCGGGTGGATCGCGTCCACGGGGCAGGCGTCGGCGCATGCCCCGCAGTCGATAGTCGATGCACGCCTCGGGGTCGACGTAGAGCATGTCGGTGGTGCCGAAGTCGGGCTCGTTGGGCGTCGGGTGGATGCAGTTGACCGGGCAGACCGCGACGCAGGACGCGTCGTTGCAGCAGGTCTGGGTGATCGCGAAGGCCATGTCAGATCAAGTTCGCCCGCTTGTAGAACACGGTCGCGGCGCGGGTGAGCAGCCCACAGGAAGCGAGGAACTCCATCAGCCCCGCGCAGCTGGTGCGCATCATCGACTTGTGGTGCTCATTTGCCTTCGCTTCGCGGACCGCGCGACGCATGTCGAGCCCGGCATTCGCGTACACGGCCGGGTTCACCATGCTGCTGACGATGAAGTACGAGGCGATCGACACCACCAGCGCGTTGTACTGACGGCGCAGGCGCCCCGCGCCTTCGAGCCGTTCCCGCGTCTCTTCGCGGGCGAACTTCATGTGCCGCGATTCCTCCACGACGTGGATGTTGTTGATGGTGCGCACAAAGGGCACGACACGCTCGTCGCGCATCCAGTCGCGCTGCATCACGTCGAGGACCTCTTCAGCGACCAGGATCGCCGCGTACGCCGCTTCGCCACCGGCCGTCGCCTTGAACACCCGGCCCAGTTCGACAGCCAGCTTCCGCGGGCGGTACGGGGGAGCGCCGAGCTTCTCGGCGCCACGGGCGAACATGATCGAGTGCCGGCATTCGTCGGCGATCTCGGTCAGCGCCCACTGGAACGCCGGATCGGTCGGGTCCTTGGCGTAGAAGTCACGCAGCACCATCTGCTGGAGGATCATCTCGAACCAGATCCCCGTGCTCGCGACCGACGCCGCCTCCTGGCGGGTCAGCTCCTTATGCTGCGCCGGGGTCAGCTCGGCCCAGTAACTCGTGCCGTAGAGCGTGCTCCACTCCGGGCTGGCCCCGTGGAAATCCTTGTCCAGCGGCGTTTCCCAGTCCACCTCGCGCACCGGGTCGTAGGACAGCGTCTCGGCCGAGTCGAGCAGCCGCCGCGCGGTGTCCCCGCGTTCGGACGGGTGCACATCAGCGCTGGTCATACGGTCCTCCCTGGACGGCGACTAGGCGTTACCGAGGTTCACTGTTACCTAAGGTAACACCTATTAGGCTGTCTCGCGAGAGGGCAGAACGAAGCCGGGTGGGGGAACCAGCAGGCCTGACACCCACCGATTCCCCACCCGGCTGTACTGACTCCGGCAGCGCCCGGATCAGCCCTGCGGCTGCTCCCGCCACCACTGCTGCCCGGCTTCCGGCAGCGTCTGGATCGGGTCGTAGTACGGGTACTTCCGCTGCAACGCCTCCGGGTCCTCGTGCTCGATCCCGGTCCGGTAGTTCTTCGTCCAGTACGAAATGCCGCGCTCCCGGTCGTAATCGGCCAGCTGGTGTACCCACCGCTTCCCGACGTACGGCACGTCGCACACGATCCGCGGCGTCGCGTACCCGGGTAGGTAGCCCATGATCGAGTGCTGCAGCTCTTGCGCCTCCCCGACCGAGACCCGCCAATGCTCGGCGTTCGGGATCATGTCGCACATATAGAAGTAGTACGGCAGGATGTTCGCCTCGCCCTGCAGCGCGAAGCACAGATCGAGCAGCTGAGCCGGCGTCGCGTTCACGCCGCGCATCAGCACACCCTGGTTGCGTACGTCGCGTACGCCAAGCTGCAGCGCCGTACGCGCGGCTTCGGCGACCAGCGGGGTGACGGACTGGGCGTGGTTCACGTGCGTGTGGATCGCCAGGTTGACGCCACGGGCCTGCGCGGTGAGCGCGACCCGCTGCAGGCCTTCGGTCACCTTCGGCTGCAGCCAGTGCTGTGGCAGCGCGGCGAGCGCCTTGGTGGCGAGGCGGATGTCGCGCACGGTCTCGATGTCCATCAGCCGCATCAGGAACGACTCCAGCTGCGGCCACGGCACGTTCGCCACGTCGCCACCGGAGACGACCACGTCCCGCACACCGGGGGTGCGCTGGAGGTAGCCGATCATCGCGTCCTGCCGGTCGACCAGCTTGAGTTCGAGCTTGTGCTTCTGCACCTGCTCGGTGGAGTTGCCGACCAGGTCCATCCGGGTGCAGTGCCCGCAGTACTGGGGGCAGGTCGAGATCAGCTCGGCCAGCACCTTGGTGGGGTAGCGGTGGGTGAGCCCCTCGACCACCCACATCTCCGCCTCGTGCAACGAGTCCCGCTCGGAGTGCGGGTGACTCGGCCACACCGGGTCGCGGTCGCTGCGCACCGGGATCATGTACCGGCGGATCGGGTCGGCGTAGAACGCCTCGGTCACCTTCGCCGGATCGGTGCCCGCGGAGGGCGCCATCGTGTTCAGCATCTGCGGCGGCACGAGCATCGACATCGTGGCCATCTCGTGCTGGTCGGCGACCAGATCCTCGTAGAAGCGCTCGTCGAGCAGGTTGCCCATGAGCGCGCGCAGCTGCTTGACATTGCGCACGCAGTGCACCCGCTGCCACTGCGGGTCCCGCCACTGGGCGGCGGTGACGTCCCGCCAGCCGGGGAACCGGCGCCAGTCGGGCTCCACAAGCTCGGTGCGGGCGTATTCATACGGCTGGTCCAGTGCGGCGGCAGGCGGCACAGGTTCCTGGATCGCAGTCATCTGTACTCCTAGTCGTCGGTTTCACCTAAAAATATCCTGTCACAACGTTCTCATGGCGTAAATCTTCTCGCACAGCGGGTGGGTGTGTGATCACAGGAACGCGCGGGGGAGACTCGGACGGTGACGAACGACAGCACCACGCTCCTGCTCGGCGGTCGCATCTACACCCCGTCCTCACCCGACGCGACGGCGATGGCGGTCTCCGGCGGCATGGTCGTGTGGGTCGGCCAGGACGAGCCGGCCCGGGCCCTGCACCCCGGCGCGGAGATCCTCGATCTCGGCGGCGCGTTCGTCGCCCCCGCCTTCGTCGACAGCCATGTGCACGCCGGCGCCACCGGCCTGCACTTCGACGGGCTCGACCTGACCGCCGTGCGCAGCGCCGCCGGGCTCCTCGCCGCCGTACGCGACGCCCTCGTACCCGGCCGGATCCTGCTCGCGCACGGCTGGGACGAATCCACCTGGACCGACCCCCGCCTGCCCAGCCGCGCCGAACTGGACGACGTCGCGGGCGGCACGCCGGTCTACCTGAGCCGGGTGGACGTGCACTCCGCGCTGGTGTCGACCGCGCTGACCGCGCTCGTCCCGGGCATCGACGCGGTCGCAGGCTGGTCCGCCGACGGGCCGCTCACCCACGACGCGCACCACCGCGTCCGCGCCGCCACCCGGACCGTCGTGACCCGCGACCAGCGCCGCGCCGCCCACCGCACCTTCCTCGCCACTGCGGCCGCTCGCGGCATCGTTTCGGTCCACGAATGCGGCGGTCCGGACATCGGCGGCGCCGAGGACTTCTCCGACCTGCTCGCCCTCGCGGACGAACCGGGCCTGCCCGAAGTGGTCGGCTACTGGGGCGAACCCGACGTCGGGAAAGCTCGCGCGCTCGGTGCCCGCGGCGCCGCGGGCGACCTGTTCGTCGACGGCGCACTCGGGTCCCGCACCGCTGCGCTGACCAACCCCTACACCGACGACCCGACGACCTCCGGCACGCTGTACACGGACGCGGCCACGATCGGCGACCACCTCGCCGCGTGCACCGAAGCAGGGCTGCAGGCGGGCTTCCACGTGATCGGCGACGCCGCCGCCGCGGAGGTGCTGGAAGGGTTCCGGCTGGCCGAGAAACAGGTCGGGCAGCGGGCACTGGCCGCCCGCCACCACCGGCTGGAACACCTGGAGATGGTCACCGCCGACCAGGCCCGCGCACTGGCCGGATGGGGCGTCATCGCGTCCGTGCAGCCGCTGTTCGACCACGCCTGGGGCGGCACCGCGGGCATGTACGCCGAGCGGCTCGGCATGGATCGCGCGCCGGCGCTGAACCCGTTCGCCACCCTCGCCGCGGAAGGGATCGTGCTCGCCTTCGGCAGCGACACCCCCGTGACCGCCCTCGATCCGTGGGCCACCGTACGCGCCGCGATCCACCACCGGACCCCTGAAGCCCGGCTGTCCGCCCGCGCGGCGTTCACCGCGCACACCCGCGCCGGGCACCGCGCCGCCGGGATCAACGACGGGCTCACCGGCACACTCGTTCCCGGCGCCCCGGCGCACTACGCGATCTGGGACGCCACCGACCTCGTCGTCGCCACCGCGGACAGCCGCGTGCAGCGCTGGTCCACCGATCTGCGCTCCGGCGTACCCCCGCTGCCGCGGCTGGATCCGGACAGCCCGCTGCCGCGCTGCCTGCGCACCGTACGCGGCGGGACGGTCCTCTACGACGAGTTCACCCCCGCCACCTAGAGTTTCTGTCGTGGCAGTGACAATGGCGGACTCCGAACCCGGCGTTCCGCGCGAAGCAGAACCCCGCCGGCCGAAACGGGCATGGCGGGCCTGGCTGATCCGGCTCGCCGTCGCCGCGTCCGCCGGGCTGCTGTACTACCTCAGCTTCGCGCCGCGTCCACTGTGGTGGCTCGCGCCGATCGCGTTCGCCGCGTTCGCGTTGGTCCTTCGTGGACGGAAGTTCCGCGGCGGGTTCGGCTATGGGTTCGTCTTCGGCGTCGCGTTCTTCCTCACGCACCTGCTGTGGCTGCAGGACTTCCTTGGCCGCGAGTTCGGCCCGTGGCCCTGGCTGGGCCTGAGCGTCACGCTGGCGCTCTACTTCGGACTCGGCGGGTTTCTGATCACGGTGGTGTCCCGGCTGCCGCTGGCGCCGCTGTGGGGCGCCCTGGCGTTCATCGCGCTCGAAACCCCGCGTACCTGGTTCCCGCTCGGCGGCTTCCCGTGGGGCCGGGTCGGATTCAGCCAGCCCGAAGGCGCGTTCCTGTCCCTCGCCTCGATCGGCGGCGCACCACTGGTCGGCTTCGCCGTCGTGCTCACCGGCTTCGGGCTGGCCGCACTACTGGCCCGGCTGTGGCAGACACGGCACGTACGCGACCGCGCGCTGGTATGGCCGGTGGCGTTCACTCTGGTCCCCGTCCTCGCCGGACTCGCGGTGTGGCCCACGATCGGCACCGGCGCGCAAGACGGCTCACTCACCGTCGCCACGGTGCAGGGCAACGCCCCGGACCTCGGCATAGCACTCCAGGGCCAACGCGGCGTCCTGCGGGACAACAGCCTCGCCGAAAGCGCCCGTCTGCTCACCGACATCCGCAGCGGCCGGGTCGCCAAGCCGGACCTGCTGATCTGGCCGGAGACCTCGACCGCGATCTACGGCGACGACCCGGCCCTGGACCAGATGGTCTCCGCGTTCGGCGTGCCCGCGGTGATCGGCGCCCTCGTCCGCCGCCCCGACGGCCAGGACGAGAACGACGCGGTGGTGTGGGACCCGCGCACCGGGCCGGGACAGCGCTACACCAAACAGGACCTGGTCCCGTTCGGCGAATACGTGCCCGCCCGCGCGCTTGCCCGGCTGGTCACGCCGTTCGTGGACAACACCCCGGAGATGCGGGCCGGCGACGGCACGAACGCGGCACTCTCGGCCGCGGGCACCAAGGTCGGCGTGTTCATCTGCTACGAGACCGCGTTCGACGGCCCCGCCCGCGACGCCGTGCGCGAAGGCGGGGAACTGCTGGTGGTGCCCACCAACAACGCCTGGTACGGGCCGGGGGAGATGAGCTACCAGCAGCTGGCGATGACCCGGCTGCGCGCGGTCGAGCACGGCCGTGCGGCTGTGGTGTCGGCCACCACCGGGGTCAGCGCGCTGATCGCCCCGGATGGAACGATCACCAGCTCAACCGGACTTTTCACGGCGGACGCCCTGGTCGGGCGCGTGCCGCTGCGCACGGCGACTACGCTGTCGGATCGACTCGGTGCGTGGACGGAGTACGCCCTGCTGGCACTGGCGATCGCGGGTGTCGCCGGCGGGGTCGTGCTCCGTTTTCGCACCCGGCGCGGCCGCGCCGGCAGGACAGCAGGGGACACGGCGGACTGAACCGCCGGATTCGGAGGAAACGGATGGCGCAGGCGCCACGGGGGGCCGAAACGATCGAACCGGTGCTGGTGGTGGTCCCGACCTACAACGAGCGGGACAACCTCGGCCCGGTGCTGGACCGGCTCCACCAGGCCCTCCCGGAGGCACACGTGCTCGTCGTCGACGACGGCAGCCCGGACGGCACCGGTGAGCTGGCCGACGAGCGCGCCGCCGCGGACGAGCGGGTACACGTGCTGCACCGCACCGCGAAGGCAGGCCTGGGCAAGGCCTACATCGCCGGGTTCCGCTGGGGCCTCTCCCGCGGCTACGCCGCGTTCGTGGAGATGGACGCGGACGGCTCGCACGCCCCCGAGGACCTGCCCCGGCTCCTGGCCGCGGCAGAGGACGCGGACCTCTCGATCGGCTCGCGCTACGTGCCCGGCGGCAGCACGGTGAACTGGCCGCTGCGCCGTCAGCTGCTCTCGCGCGGCGCGAACCTGTACTCCCGGTTCGCCCTCGGGCTGAAGGTCGCGGACATGACCGCCGGCTACCGCGTCTACCGCCGTCCGGTCCTGGAGAAGCTGGAACTGGACGAGGTCGCCTCGCACGGCTACTGCTTCCAGATCGACCTCACCCGCCGCACCGCGGACGCCGGCTTCGAGATCGTCGAGGTCCCGATCACCTTCACCGACCGCGAGATCGGTCAGTCGAAGATGAGCGGCTCGATCATGCGCGAGGCGTTCTTCCGCGTCGCGGAATGGGGTGCGCAGCGGCGGGTGGCCCAGCTGCGGCGGCTCTTGGGCCGCTGACCGGCGCCTGCGGAGTCCGGACAGACCGCTGCCCCCGTGCACGAGTGCGCGGGGGCAGCGGCGGATCGGTCGTCGGTCAGGAAGCCAGCTACGGGCCGAGGCTCAGGCGGACCGGCTGGTCCGGCGTCCCTTGAGCTCGGCGAGACGTTCGTTCAGCAGGTCCTCGAGCTCGGGGATGGAGCGGCGCTCCAGCAGCATGTCCCAGTGCGTCCGGGGCGGCTTGGTCTTCTTCTGCTCGGGCTGCCCGCCGTCGACGATCTCGGACTCGCTGCCGTGCAGCCGGCATTCCCACACCGTCGGGATCTCGGCGTCGTCGGAGAACGGCACCTCGAACTCGTGGTTCTTGGGACAGGCGTAGCGCACGGTCCGGCGCGGGGCGAGATCGTGATTGCGGTCGGTCTCGTAGCTGACCGCCCCCAGCCGGCTTCCACGGAGAACACGGTCGGCCATGATGGGTCCTTTCAGTCAGCTCCGGGTGGAGCCAGGGTGATGCTCACCCTATGCAACGAACGTGGCGTCCGGGGGATTCCCGGTTCACCATGTCGCTGCTCACGATGAGGTGCGTCACCCGAGGTCTTCAGCTTCCTCCAGTGGGAGACGTTGTGCCGTTCGTCGTGACGCCGTTACCGCCTTCCTAGTGCGGATATCCCCCAGTTGGGCTATCCGGGTCACGACTAGGACAACCGTAACTGACCGTGCTGCGCGGCAGCCGGCCCCAGGTCCCCCATCCGGAAATGTCGTCGGCACAGTACCTGATAACGGAAGGTAGCCGGATCCCCTCCGAACCGTGATGAAGCTGAAGATTCAACTACGGATTGTTCGGCATTTGTCGGCGCAGCGTCCTCCACGATCGTGTCCGACACGATGTCGGCGACCACCACCGTGTCGCCCTCCCGGAGAATCTCGCCGTCGCGGACCCGGGCGTTGAACCGGCCGGGCAGCCCGCACCAGCACAGCACCTCCACCTGCACCGGCTGCAGCTCGTCGGCCAGCTCGAACAGCCGCCCGGCACCGGGGAAGAGCCGGCTGCGGAAATCGGTCGCGATGCCGAAGCAGTACACATCCACCCCGACCTCGTCGGCCAGTTCGGCGAGCTGGTCCACCTGCGCGGGGGAGAGGAACTGCGCCTCGTCCACGATCACGTAGTCCACGTGCCCGCCCTGCGCCCACCGGGCGCGCACCAGCTCCCGCACATCGGTGCCGGTGCCCACCTCGGTGGCCCGGCGCGCGATGCCGATCCGGCTGGTGATCTGCGGCGCACCGGACCGGTCGTGCCGCACCAGCACCAGCCCGCGCCGTCCCTGCCGCGCGTGGTTGTGATCGATCTGCAACGCGAGCGTCGACTTCCCGCAGTCCATCGGGCCGTAGCAGAACTTCAGCCGTCCCCGCGGGGCCCCGTTGCGGCGGACACCCGCCGGCGGCGCCGCAGAGAGCGCGTCGGTGGGGTCGTCGGGCACGGTTTCGTCGGGTGCGGTCACGACGCCCGACCCTAGCGGGACCTCACAGCACGTCCGGCGGACGGTTCCCGGCCGCCACGATCGCCCGCCGCACCGGCACCAGCGCGACGAACACGAACCCCAGCACGAAGAACGCCACCAGCGCCACGATCGCCAACCGGAACGACCCGGTCGCCTGCCCGACCCCGGCGAACACCAGCGGCCCCAGCCACGACGTGCCCTTCTCACCCACGACGTAGAGCGAGTAGTACTGCGCGTCCTTGCCCGCCGGGATCATCTGGCTGAACAGCGACCGCGACAACGCGTTCGTCCCGCCCAGCACCAACCCGATACCGACGGCGACCGCGTAGAACTGCACCGGCTGCGCGGGCTGCACGAAATACGCCCCGACCAGCACCACCACCCACAGCACCAGGCTGCCGAGAATGGTCCGTTTCGCCCCGAGCCGTCGCGCGACCTGCCCGTGCAGCACCCCGCCTGCGTAGGCGAGGAACTGGATCACCAGCACCGTGACGATCAGCACCTCGTCGGAGAACCGCAGCTCGTCCTTCCCGTACTGCGCGGACACCGTCACCACGGTGTTGATCCCGTCCGCGAAGAGCAGGTAGCTGCCGAGGAAGGCCAGCGTCAGCGGGAACTGCCGGGCCGCGGCCAGCGTCTGTCCCAGCTCGCGGAACCCGGCCCCCAGCACACCCTGGCCCGGGACCGTCGCCACCGGCTCGTGCCGGCGGGGGAGCGCCCGCACCGTCGGGATGGTGAACAGCGCCCACCACAGACCGGAGGTCAGGAAACAGATCCGCACCGCGGTGGCCGTGTCCACGCCGAGCGCGTCGCGGCTGAGATAGAAAGCCAGCTGCAACCCGAGCGCCAGCCCGCCGCCGAGGTAACCGAACGCCCAGCCCTTCGCGGACACCTCGTCCCGCTCGTCCGGCCCGGCGATGTCCACCAGGAACGAGTAGTAGACGACCAGCGAACCGCCGTACCCGATGTTGGCCACCACGAACAACGCCGCACCCAGCTGCCAGTTCGAACCGGCCATGAAGAACATCAGCGCCGAGGCCAGCGCCCCCAGCGCGGCGAACCAGCCGAGGATCCGGCGCTTGTTGCGGCTGCGGTCGGCCACCGCCCCGGCGATCGGCAGCACCAGAACCTGCACCACGGTCGCGACCGCGAGCAGATAGCCCCACAGCGAACCGGCGGGGAAGTGCAGACCCAGCAACGAGACGTCGCACCGGTTCAGCTTGTCGTCGAGCCCCTCGGCGTCCACACAGGGGTTGTCCCCGTTAAGGGTGATGTTCTGCTTCGCCTCGGCCGCCGCGACCGTGCTCATATAGAGCGCCCCGAACACCGTTGTGGTCGAAGAATAAAACGGCGAATTCGCCCAGTCGTAGAAGTACCAGCCCCGCCGTTCCCGTTTACCGTCCCGCGGGCGCGCCACCGTCATCCAGGCTCCTCGTCGGTGCCGAAACTCCAGGTCGGCGCGCACATTACGGGGTCGGCCCGCGACCCGCCCGGCCGTCCGCCGGCAGTGTCCGATTCGTCACTTCTTTCTGCTCCGGCGGGCTTTCCCGGACCGCGCGCAATGCGCACCCGGGCGTGTCGCTGCCCGGACCGTCCGGCGTTTCATGTGAGACTGAAGTGCGTGTTGTGACGGTTGTGGTCAATGAGTCGCGTGCTTACTGTGCCCCCATGACCAACCGCGTTCGCACCGCCCGGCGCGCGGCCACCCGAGCCCTGCTGCTCGTGGTCGCCGTACTGGGACTGGAGCTCGTCGTCACCGGCGCCGCTTCCGCGGACCCGAGCTCCACCTCCTGGATCAAGCTCCGCATGTGCGAGTCCAGCGGCCGGTACTCGATCAACACCGGCAACGGCTACTACGGCGCCTACCAGTTCGACCTGCCGACCTGGCGCAGCGTCGGCGGCGGGGGACGACCGGACCAGGCCAGCCCCCGCGAACAGGACTACCGCGCGCTCTACCTGTACCGGATGCGCGGCTGGCAGCCCTGGGAATGCGGCGGCAAACTCGGCCTCTCAGGCGACCGCGACGCCCGCAGCAAGCGCGTCCCCTCCTACGACGAGTCCGCCTACATCGGTGGCAGCGGTCTGCCCGCCCCACCCGCGACGCAACCAGGCCCAGCACCCGCGCCACCCTCCGGTGGCATGCCGGACTGGCCCGGCCTGGTCTACGCCTACGGCGACTGCGCCCCCGCACTGCGCACCTTCCAGCTCCGCATGAACGCCTTCGGCTACGGATTCAGCGGCACCGGCTGCTACTACGACAAAACCCGCACCGCCGTGCTCGACCTGCAGAACGCCAACGGCATCAACGACTCCGGCCGGCTCGGCCCGAAAACCTGGAAAGCCGCCTGGGAGGGCAAAGCACCCCGCTAACGCGGACAGAGCCTGACCGCAACCCCTGCCACAGTGGTCCCGAACCGGACACCGGAACGGAAGGAACCGACCACCGTGACCACCGCACCCGCCACGCACCACGGCGAACGAGCCGACCTGCTCGCCGAACTCGCCGCCGCCCGGACCGCCCTCACCGGCGCGGCCCAGGGCCTCACCGACGCGCAGGCGGGCGAAACCCCGACCGTCAGCGAACTCTGCCTCGGCGGACTGATCAAACACGTCGCGCAGGTCGAGGAGAACTGGCTGCGCTTCACCGTCGAAGGACCCACCGCCCTGACCTACGCGCTACCCGAGGGCGTCACCTGGGGCGACATCGCCGCCGGCACCGCCCGTGAACTCCCACAGTGGATGATCGAACACGCCGAACGATTCCGCATGCAGCCGGGGGAGACCCTCGCCGACGTGCTCGAACACTACAAACAGGTCGCCGCCCACAGCGAAGAGATCATCAACGCCCACACCGACCTGTCCGCAACCCACCCACTACCGGACGCACCCTGGCACGAACCCGGCGCAGCCCACAGCGTCCGCCGCGTCCTGCTGCACGTCATCGCCGAAACCGCCCAGCACGCCGGCCACGCGGACATCATCCGCGAAACCCTCGACGGCCGGAAAGCCGGCTGACCACCGCGGATCTGCTGCGTACAGCACGCCGGACCCGCTCAGCCGCCCTGCGGCCAGCTGCCCCGCTCCCGCAGCACCGTACGCAGCAGATCCGGACGATCCGTCACGATCCCGTGCACACCCAGGTCCAGCAACGCCCGCATCTGCGCCGGATCATCGATCGTCCACGTGTGCACCTCGAACCCGCGACGCACCGCGGACTTCACGAAAGCCCGGTCCACCACAGTCAACGGCCCCTGCCGCACCGGCACCTGCGCCATCCACCCCCGCGCCAGCCGGCCCACCGGCACCGGCGGCACCCAGCCGTTGAGCCACAACAGAAACGCCGAACCCGGCCCCATCGACGTCACCAGCCTCGGCCCGGCCAGCCGCCGCAACCGAGCCAGCCGCGCATCCGAGAACGACGCCGCGGCCACCCGATCGAACGCCCCCATCCGCTCCAGCACCCGCACGAACGGCGTCACCGCCGAACCGGCCTTCACATCCACGTTGAAGCACGCCTCCGGCAACTCCTCCAGCACGTCCTCCAACCGCGAAACCGGCGCCCGGCCACCGATCTTCACGCGCTTGATCTGCGCCCAGGTCTGCGCCGAAATCGACCCGCGACCGTCGGTCGTACGATCGAGCGTGTCGTCATGGTGTACCACGACCACCCCGTCCGCCGTCGCGTGCACGTCCGTCTCCACGTAGCGGTACCCCTCCGCCACCGCCTGCCGGAACGCCGGCAGCGAATTCTCCAGCCCGGCCAGATCACCGAGATGCCACCCGCGGTGGGCGAAGGCGCGGGGGAGCGGATCGGCGAGATACGGAAACGGTGGACGCATACTTTCCAGTCTGCCCGCTCGGCATGGCCCCGGTGTGAGATCACGGTGGACGGCTAAAGTCCGGCGGGTGAGGGAACTGGCCGAACACGCGCTGACCGGCGACGAACGCGTCGTCCCGCGCCGCACCAACGCCCCGAAACACTGCGGCTGGTGCGGCCGCCCCCTGCCCGAAGCCGGCAACGTCGGCCGGCGGCGGCGCTACTGCGGCCAGTCCTGCCGGCAACGCGCCTACGAACGCCGCACCGCCCTGCAACGCAGCGGCCTGCCCGAAGACGCGGTCGTGCTCTCCGACACCGAGATCGCCGCCCTCCAGGACCGCCTCTTCCAGCTCCGCTGCGCCGCCGAGGACATCGTCACCGCCGCCGCGGACGGCGCCGACGCCACCGAACTCCGCCAGCTGGCGGGAGAGATCGCACACGCGGCCAAGGACCTCGAACAACTCCGGTGACGAGCCCGGCTCGCCCGCGATCGACCCCCACTGTCGTCCCGATGTCCCGAAGCCCTGCCAAGCTGTGAAGGGTCCCTTCACGGACTCAGAATCCGTGAAGGGACCCTTCACAGACGTGCCCGGGAACATGCCGGGTCCAGGACAGAGCAGCCCCGGACCAACCGGGTAGCTGACCGAAGCAGCTACCCGGGTCCGCCCGGCGTCTCTCCAGCCCGGCCCCGGCCGGACCCGACGTACCCGGGCCGGACCTCCCCGATCGTCACCGACCGCCCACACCTGCCCAACCCGCAAACCACACCCTCAAGCCCCGCATCCCGTCCACACTGGACGGTCGATCACCCGCCCTCGGCCACCGCCGCCAGGTTGTCCAGCGAAGCCTGCAAGCGGTCCGCCGTCGTCGCGCGGGCCCGTTCGATCCGGGTGCTTTCGGACGCGGGCAGGCCGGTCCAGTCGTAGGTGTGCGTGACCCGCGTGCCACCACCTGCCACCGGCTCCAGCTCCCACCGCCACAAATGCCCCGGCGGGCGGCTGCCCGGCTCCGAAGGCCGCCACGCGATACAGCGGCCCTCGGCGAACTCCACCACATGATTCTCCCGCGTGGCACCGGTCGTCAGCACCATGCGGAACACCTCGCCGATCGCGTGCACCCGCTGCCCGGGCTCCGCCTCGGCCAGATTCGCGTTGCCGTCCCAGCGTGGCTGCCGCGCGGGATCCGCGATCAGCTCGAAGATCGACGCCGCGTCCGCCTCGATCACCCGGTCAGCCCGCACTATCCGGATCTCCTCGTCCATCCCCTCATGCAAGCACAGCGCTCACCCCTCCCGCACTAGTCCATCGAGAGCCCGGTACGTACGGTTGCTCGCCACCGCCGCCCGCTGCTCCCGGCCGGTGGCCTCGATGTAATTCTGACTCGTGGCGAGGCTGGCATGCCCCAGCAGCGCCATGATCTCCGAAGCGGTCGCGCCGTCTTCGGCCAGCCGCGTGGCGAACGTATGGCGCAGCGCGTGCAGATTCGCCCCCGACGGCACCCGGTCGTGCAGCCCCGCCCATCGGTAACAGGACTTCACCAGGTACTCCAGCGCACCCCGCCCGATCGGATTCCCGCCACGGTCACGCAGCAGCGGCTCGCCGGCCGGGAATCGCTGCTGGGGGAACCTGCGCCGGCACGACGCGAGATACTCCTCGATGAGCCGTTCGAGCGCGGGCTGCACCGGGATGGAACGATCGCGACTGCCTTTCCCGTTGACATGCAGCCGCAGTTCTCCGGACCGGCCCACCACCGAACGCCGGGTCAACGCCCGCATCTCCGCCGCACGCAACCCCGCGACCAGCCCAAGTGCCAGTACCAGCACGTCCCGCTCCGGCCACGGGTCCCGCGCCCGCCGGGCACCGTCCGCGGCCGCGGTGAGCAGCCGCTCCGGAGTTTCCTCGCCACGCAACGGTTTCGGCGTCAGCGGGGGAGTACGGGGCCGCGCGACCGCACCCATCGGATTGCCCGCGAGCAGCCCGTCCGACACACAGAAGGTGAGAAACTGGTTCCACGTCGACCACGCACGCAGCACCGAACTCTTGGCGTGCGTGTCCGCGAACGCGCCGAACGCCGCGCGCAGCACCGGCGCGGTCAGCTCGTCGACGCGGAAGTCGGTACGGCTCAGCTCGGCCACCAGGAGAGTGGTGATCCCGGCAAGATCCCGTCGATAGGCGGCAGTGGTGTGCGGCGAGTCCTTACGGGGCCGTCGTGCCGCGAAGAATGCTTGCTGCGCTTCGGAAACCAGCATGAGGATCTTGTACCGCACGGCACCGACAGTTCCGCCACCCGCCCGGTTCAGGCCTTGTTTCATGCATAATAGCAATTATGCATGAAACAAGGCCTGGAAGGAGCGGGATCCCTTGGGGGACAAGAACTCCTGCGATCAGTTCTCGATCCGGCTCCACTGTCGCCGGGGTGTTTGATCTGAATGCACGACTCCGGAAGGCAGAACTTCACGGGGAGCGGGAGCCGTTCGTCTATTCGGGTGATTGCCGCGTGATATTCCGATCCGCGGCGACCTCCGACGGGCCGGAAAGGTCCGACAAGCACCCGTCTTCCATGTCCCGACAGTCTCGGTTGTTACGTCACGGTGACGAATTGCCCGGGGCCGGCCGGGTGCAGGACCTTGGGGACCCCAAGTGGCGCAGTTCGGCAGGAAACCACCGACGTCATCATCGATGACACTGTCGCGCGCCGATCTGAAGATCATTCAATGGCGATGTACTCGACGTTCGCCGGGCGATTCGGGAATGAGCGATCCTGCCAGCGGCCGATTCTGATGGGTGGCGCACCGTTTCGATCTTGATAGATAACGTTGTTATTGCCCGTCTTGATCCGGTGGATCCAATCACGTTTTTCAAAAGCGACTCTCCCGGCGTTCGCCCAGCACTCGTGTATAGTGATATTATCTCCTTTTCGGTACCAAACCTCCAGGTAGTCGCTTCCGGTGTTGCAAGGCTTCCCGTTGATGGCGAATGAAACTCCGGTAGGCACGGTCAACGTGAAGACCATCGCTGCTGCCGCGGCAGCAGCCCCGACAACCTTTGTTCTTGAACGCATGATCACCTCAAAGCAATAGAAAAACTACGGAAAGTAAACCCTTCCTTTGCTGTGCAGGGAGGCTAACTCGGGAAAAGTTCGGGTGACAGCGCCGGGAACTGCACTTGCGCGAACGTCGCGGTGGTGTTGCCCGTCTGAACCTTGAGCCCAGGGAGACAACGATGTCGTTCCGACCGAGGACTTCGCCTGCTCCCAGCACTGGTTGCACAGCTGATCAGGAGCCCCTCTTGGCCCCGATCGGCAGGTCGGCCGTACGCCGATAATGTACATTATGTCAAGTAACTCGCCGGCGGCCGTCTCCCCACGGCAGGACCCGCGATGTCGGGATAACTTTCTCCGGGCCGGATGTCGAGAACCCGCGGCCGGCTCCGTCCCTGCTGCGAACCACCAGTTCAGAACCACCACGTCAAGGAGGACCACGATGGCGAAGTACCTGTTGCTCAAGCACTACCGCGGCGCGCCGGCCTCGGTGAATCCCGAACCGATGGACCAGTGGACGCCCGAGGAGATCTCGGCGCACGTGCAGTACATGAACGATCTCGCGGCCCGGCTGGAGAAGACCGGTGAGTACGTCGACAGTCAGGCGCTGTCTCCGGAGGGCACGTTCGTGCGGTACGACGGTGCCGGGCGGCCACCGGTGACCGACGGTCCGTTCGCGGAGACGAAGGACGTGATCGCGGGCTGGATGGTGATCGATGTGGACTCCTACGAGCGGGCGCTGGCGGTGGCCGGTGAGCTGTCCGCGGCGCCCGGCGCGGGTGGGAAGCCGATCCACGAGTGGCTGGAGTTGCGGCCGTTCCTGGGCGATCACTCCGCGACGGCTGAGTGATCGATGGACGAGGCGGTGCTCCGTGGCCGGACGCCGGAGGTGTTGGGCGTCCTCGTCCGCCGCGGTGCGGATTTCGCGGCGGCCGAGGACGCTGTGCAGGAGGCGCTGGTCGAGGCGTTGCGGGTGTGGCCGTCCGCTCCCCCGCGTGATCCGAAGGCGTGGCTGGTCACCGTCGCATGGCGGAAGTTCCTCGATGCGACGCGGGCGGATGCGGCTCGGCGGCGGCGGGAAGAACTCGTCGACGAAGAGCCTGCGTCTGGTCCGGCGGCTGCGGTGGACGACTCGCTGCGGCTGTACTTCCTGTGTGCGCATCCGTCGTTGACGCCGTCTTCGGCGGTGGCGCTGACGTTGCGGGCGGTCGGTGGGTTGACGACGCGGCAAATCGCCGAGGCGTATCTGGTGCCGGAGGCGACGATGGCGCAACGGATCAGCCGGGCGAAGCGGACCGTGTCCGGGGTGCGGTTCGAGCAGCCCGGGGACGTCGCGACGGTGTTGAGGGTGCTGTACCTCGTGTTCAACGAGGGGTATTCCGGTGACGTCGACCTGGCGGCCGAGGCGATCCGGTTGACCCGGCAGCTGGCGGCGGTGTCCGATCATCCCGAGGTGGCCGGGCTGCTGGCGTTGATGTTGGTGCAGCACGCTCGGCGGGCGGCTCGGACGGCGGCGGACGGGAGCCTGGTCCCGCTCGCCGAGCAGGATCGGTCACGCTGGGATACCGCGTTGATCGCGGAGGGTGTGGAGATCCTGCAGGCTGCGCTGGCGCTTGACCGGCTGGGTGAGTTCCAGGCACAGGCCGCGATCGCGGCGTTGCATGCGGACGCCCCCACCGCCGGCGAGACGGACTGGGTGCAGATCGTCGAGTGGTACGACGAACTGGTCGCGTTGACGGACAGTCCGGTGGTGCGGCTGAACCGCGCGGTGGCGGTCGGCGAGGCGGATGGTCCGCGGGCGGGTCTTGCCGCGCTTGCGGAGGTGGACGCTTCGCTCCCCCGGCATACCGCGGTGTCGGCGTATTTGCACGAGCGCGATGGTGAGGTGGCGGTGGCGGCGCGGCTGTATGCGGAGGCGGCTCGGAAGGCGCCGAATCTGCCTGAGCGTGATCATCTCCTGCGTCAGGCGGCCCGGTTGAACCACGCGGTTGACTGAAGTTGTGAATCTCGGCGGACGACCAGTCGCTGAGGGTGAGACGGGCGTCCATGGTGAGCTTGGGCTCCCCTAGAGCAGGACGTGGGACCAGAACAGCGGGGTCAGCCCGGCCCTCATTCCGGCTCGGCCAGCACGTCCTGGACCGTCAAAGTGTTCACGGCCGCCTGCAGGATCGGTGAAGAGGCCGCCGTGGCCGAGCAGGCGGCGAAGGTTGCGTTGGCGATCTCCACCGCGATGGTGCGCGCGGCCTCGGGGTGAGGTAGCGGCGGCGGACGTCGCGGATCCCGGTGTTGGTCCCGTAACCGTAGATCGCAAGCGGCATCCTGTGGGCCGGCAGGTCGGCTTCGAGGGTGCCACGCTCGGCCACCGGCTTGCAGTCGGGGGTGTTGCCCGCGCAGGATGCCGGAGTGACTGCGGCCGCGCTGGTCGGGGCGGGGGCGGAGGTGCTGGTCGGTCCGCTCACCGAGGGCGGACCGGTGGAGGTCGTCGAGTTGCGCACGGTCGTTGTGCGGTCGCTGGGAGGTTCGGATGCGTGCGACGCATGAGGTGACCAATCAGGTTCCGCCGCTGGTGTACGACGTGGCGGACGATCCGGCGCTGCTGTCGGCGCTCGGGCGGGCGGATGCGGGGTGGGCATCCGGGGAGCTGCATGAGCTGGGCCGGCTGGCGGGGAGCGAGCAGGTCCAGGATTGGGGCCGGCTGGTCAATGAGAATGAGCCCGTGCTGCGTACGCATGATCGGTACGGGCACCGGATCGACGAGGTTGAGTTCCATCCGCGCTGGCACGACTTGATGCGCGTTGCTGTGTCGCACGGGTTGCAGGCCGCGCCGTGGCGGGACGAGCGTGTGGGCGTACATGCGGCGCGTGCGGCGAAGTTGTTCGTGTGGGGTCAGGCGGAGGCTGGGCACACCTGTCCGATTTCGATGACGTATGCGGCGGTGCCTGCGTTGCGGGCGAATCCCGAGCTGGCTGCGCAGTACGAGCCGCTGCTTGCGGCGACGGAGTACGACTTCGGGTTGCGTGTGCCGAGTGGCAAGCGCGGTCTGATCGCGGGCATGTCGATGACGGAGAAGCAGGGCGGGTCCGATGTCCGTGCGAACACCACTGCGGCGCGTCCGGGGGGTGATGGCACGTATCGGCTGGTCGGGCACAAGTGGTTCACGAGTGCCCCGATGTCCGACGTGTTCCTGACGCTGGCGCAGGCGCCTGGTGGGTTGTCCTGTTTCCTTCTCCCCCGCGTGCTGCCGGACGGTGCCCGTAATGGGATCCGGTTGCAGCGGTTGAAGGACAAGCTGGGCAATCGGTCGAACGCGTCGGCGGAGATCGAGTACGACGATGCGGTGGGCTGGATGGTCGGCGAGGAGGGCCGGGGTGTCCGCACGATCATCGAGATGGTCAACAGCACCCGGCTGGACTGTGCGCTGGGCAGTGCGTCCGGGATGCGGCTGGGTGCGGTGCGGGCGGTGCATCACGCGAGACACCGGTCCGCGTTCGGCAGGGCGCTGGTGGATCATCCGCTGATGGCGAACGTGCTGGCGGATCTGGTGGTCGAGTCCGATGCGGCGACCACGGTGGCGATGCGGCTGGCGGCCGCGGGTGACCGGCCGGGTGACGGGCAGGAGCGGGCGTTCCGGCGGTTGGGGCTGGCGGTGACGAAGTACTGGGTGTGCAAGCGGGCGCCGATGCATGCCGCGGAGGCGCTGGAGTGCTTCGGGGGCAACGGGTACGTCGAGGAGTCCGGGATGCCGCGGCTGTACCGGGAGGCGCCGTTGATGTCGATCTGGGAGGGTTCGGGCAATGTCGCCGCGCTGGATGCGTTGCGGGCGATGGTCCGGCAGCCGGAGTCGGTGGAGGCGTTCTTCGCCGAGGCCGGGCAGGCGGCCGGTGGGGATGGGCGGCTGGACGAGGCGGTCGGCGCGCTGAAGAAGGAACTGTCCGATGTGGATGGTATCGAGTTTCGTGCGCGGCGGGTGGTGGAGTCGATGGCGCTGGTCCTGCAGGGTTCGCTGCTGGTCCGTCATGGGGCTGCCGCGGTCTCGGATGCCTTCTGTGCCACCAGGTTCGGTGGTGACGGGGGTGTCGCGTTCGGTACTTTGCCGCTGGGCACGGACACCTCGGCGATCATCGCGCGTGCTTGCGGCTAGCTCGTGTCGCTGCGGCCGTGGTGTGCGCTTGCTCGTTAGGGTGACGCCTCATGACCGAGCCCGTTTACGTGTCCGAGACCCGGACCGCCTATGACACCGTCGCCGAGTCCTACGCCGAAATGTTGCGCGGATTGCTGGAAGAGAGCACGTGGGACCGGGCGATGCTCGGTGCATTCGCCGAACTCGTGGGCGACGGGCTGGTCGGGGATCTGGGGTGCGGCCCCGGGCGGCTGACCGGTTATCTGGCGAAGCTGGGGCTGGACGTGTTCGGTGTCGACCTCTCCCCCGGCATGGTCGAGGTGGCCCGCCGGACGCATCCGGGGCTGCGGTTCGACGTGGGTTCGATGGCCGCGCTGGACCTCCCCGACGGTGCGCTGGCGGGTGCGCTCGCGTGGTACTCCCTGATCCACACGCCGCGGCCGGATCTGCCGGTCCTGGCCGCCGAGCTGCACCGGGTGGTGGCGCCCGGCGGCCTGCTGCTGACCGCGTTCCAGGTCGGCGATGAGGTCCGGCATCTGGAGCACGCCTATGGCCACGACATCTCCGCGGACGCGCATCGCCTGCCGGTGGATTTCGTGCGCGATGTGTTGTCCGATGCGGGGTTCGTGATTCAGTCGGTTTTGGTTCGGGAGCCGGAGGGCGACTTCGAGTCGACGCCGCAGGCGTATGTCACTGCGCGGAAGCCACGCTCGGTGTGACCGTTCGTCAGCGCCGCCGCGGCACGAACCCGGCCGGTTCGGGCAGTGGCGGCACCACCCGGGCGTAGGCCTCGGCGGCGGGCACCCCGGTGCGGGTCCTGGTCCGCATGCCCAGGTCGTCGAGCACCTCGGTCTCGGTGCGGCCGCGGGCGAGCAGCAGCAGGAACGGATCCGCGTCGAGCAGCCAGGCCACCTGGAAGGACAGGGCCGCGGCGTGCCGGCAGGGCAGCTCCCAGCCTGGGCAGTCGCAGTCCGGGTCGAGGTCGCCGATGCCGGGCAGCAGCGGGACCACTTCGGCCAGCTCCGGGGGCAGCTGCCGATCGAGCAGCGCGGCCAGGTGCCCGGCGTGCGCGCCGGCTCGGTCCAGCAGCAGTTCCCAGTCCGCAGTGGACAGTTCGGCCAGCTGCACCGCGGTGCGGAACGGGCCTTCGCCGGCGTCCTCGGTGGTCGCGGTGATCCGGCCGGGGCCGACGGTGATCGGGCCGACGAGCCCGGCTGCGGCGTACCGCCGTCCCTTGCGCAGCTGCCGCAGGTCCAGCGCGGTGTCCTCCATTGCCTGGACCCACGCGCGGCCCCACCAGGTACGGGCGAACGGGCCGCGGCCGGCTCGGGCCGGGAAGGCGGCGAAGCCGCGCACGCGGTCGGTCATGCGTCCCTCCGGAGAGTGACGAGTTCGGTCAGTTCGGCGTCGGTGAGTTCGGTGAGCGCGGCTTCCCCGCCGCCGAGCACTGACTCGGCGAGTGCGCGCTTTTCCCGCAGCATCACCGCGATCCGGTCCTCCACGGTGCCTTCGGCGACGAGCCGGTGCACCTGGACGGGCCGGGTCTGGCCAATCCGGTACGCCCGGTCGGTGGCCTGGTCCTCCACTGCCGGGTTCCACCAGCGGTCGTAGTGCACGACGTGGTCGGCGCGGGTGAGGGTCAGCCCGGTCCCGGCGGCTTTCAGCGACAGCAGGAACACCGGAACCTCGCCGCGCTGGAAGCGGCGGACCTGCTCCTCGCGCAGGGCGACCGGGGTGCCGCCGTGCAGCAGCTCGGACGGGATCCCGCGGCCGGTGAGGTGCCGCTGCAGCAGCCGCGCCATCACCACGTACTGCGTGAACACCAGCACGGCGCCGTCTTCGGCGAGGATGGTGTCCAGCAGTTCGTCGAGCAGTTCGAGTTTCCCGGAGCGCCCGGACAGTGGACTGTCCTCCGGTTCGGCCAGGTACTGCGCCGGATGGTTGCAGATCTGTTTGAGCGCGGTCAGAAGTTTCACCACCCGGCCGCGGCGGGCCATGCCGTCGCTCGCGGCGACCTGCGCCATCAGCTCGCGCACCGTGGCCTCGTAGAGCGCGATCTGTTCGGTGGTCAGCGACACCGGCCGGTCGGTCTCCGTCTTGGCCGGCAGCTCCGGTGCGATTCCCGGGTCGGTTTTGCGGCGGCGCAACAGAAACGGCCGCAGCAGCCGGGCCAGTCGCTCCGCCGTCGCGGCATCGCTGGACTCGACCGGCTTGCCCCAGCGCTCGCGGAACTCCGTGAGCGGGCCGAGCAGGCCGGGCGTGCTCCAGTCGAGGATCGCCCACAGCTCGGTGAGCGTGTTCTCCACCGGCGTGCCGGTGAGCGCGACCCGCGCCGCGGACCGGACCGTGCGCAGGGCCTTCGCGGTGTCCGAACGGTGGTTCTTCACGTGCTGGGCTTCGTCGGCGACGAGCAGATCCCAGTCCACCGCGGTCAGCGGCGCCGGATCGGCCCGCAGCGTGCCGTAGGTGGTGAGCACGAAACCGCCGTCGACGCCGTCGAGGGAACGGGAACTGCCGTGGAACCGGCGGACGGGCGTGCCCGGCGCGAACCGGCGGATCTCGCTCTCCCACGTGCCCAGCAGCGATGTCGGACAGACCACCAGCGTCGGCCCGGCATCGCGGTGCAGATGCAACGCGATCAGCGTGATCGTCTTGCCGAGCCCCATGTCGTCGGCGAGACAGCCGCCGAGGCCGATGCCGGTGATCGTGTCCAGCCAGTGCAGCCCGCGCAGCTGGTAATCCCGCAGGTGGGCGGCGAGCCCGGCCGGTTGCGGGACCGGTTCCGGAGCGGCCGAGAGCCGGGTGCGCAGCTCGTCGAGCCAGCCGTCCGTGCGGACTTCGATCTCGTCGCCGTCGACCTCGGTGTGGCCGGTCAGCGCGACGCCGAGCGCTTCGATCCCGGTGAGTGGTTTGAGCACGCGGTCCCGGGCGCGGTCGGCGGTCTTGCGGTCGAGCACGACCCACTGGTCGCGCAGCCGCACCACCGGGCGTTGGGCCTCGGCGAGCGTGTCCAGCTCGGCCTTGGTCAGTTCGCCGTCGCCGAGTGCGAATTGCCAGTCGAACTCCAGCACCTGGTCTCCGCCGAAGAACGACCGTACGTCGCCCGGCGCGATGCCAGGGCGGACGACCGCGCGGGCGGTGAGCCCGGTCAGTTCCGCAGGCCAGTGCACCGTCATCCCGGCCGGGTCGAGCGCGCCGGTGAGCAATTCGGTGAGTTCGCCGTCGTCCAGCGGGATCGAGGAGGGCACCGCCGCGGACAGCAGGGGTGCGAGCGGGGGCCACACGTCCGCCGCGTGCCGCAGCGCCAGCAGGACCTCGTGCCGGGTGTCCTGCTCGTCGGACTCCCACAGCTGCGCGGCGTCGACCAGCGGCTCTGCCCCGCCGTGCACCTGGACGATCCCGCGGAAGCTCCCTCCGGCGGGGTCGAGCGCCTCGATCCGCAGCGACACCCGTACTTCCGGCTCCAGGCCGGCCAGGTCGCCGAGGAACCGCAGCAGCGTCGGGTATCGGTCGGGCAGCAGGTCCGGACAACCGGGGACCGGCCCGGCGTGCGCGTGCGGCGGCATCGCGTCGGCGAGGCGACGCAGCCACTGCTCCTCTGCCGGATCCAGCGGACCGGTCCAGCCGGCCTCGGCCAGGCGGGCACCCGCTTCCGCGGCCAGCGCCCAGAACTCGCCGGAAGGACCCTCCGGGAGCAACGTCACCGCCTCGGCGATCGGCAGGCGCCGCGCGGGCACCGTGCGCAAACCCTCGGGCAACACGACATCCACCGTGCCGAGCCGTCCCGGCCCGTCGGGCGTGCCCCCGTCCGGACGCCAGAACACGACCTCGCCCGGTTCCATGATCACTGCGTTCAATGCTCTCCCCCTTCAGCGTCGGCACGCTAGTCTACCGGAAAACTCTGTACGACGTACGAGGAGAAGCCATGGACCCCGCGCACGAGGACGACCCGCGGCGCGTGATCGAGCTGCTGTGGGACGTGTCCGGCCCGTCCAAGCGCGGGCCGAAACCCAAGTTCACCGCCGTCGACGTGGTCACCGCGGCGATCCGGCTGGCGGACGCGGACGGGCTGGCCTCGGTCACCATGCGCCACGTCGCCGACGCGCTCGGCGTCGCGCCGATGTCGCTGTACACCTACGTACCAGGCCGGGCGGAGCTGGTCGAGCTGATGGTCGACCGCGCGTACGGGGAGCTGGGCACCGAGCTGCCGCAGGGCTGGCGCGCCGCGCTAACCGCGGTCGCCGAAGACCTCTGGCGGCTCTACCACCGGCACCCGTGGCTGTTGGAAGTTCCCGGCGGGCGGCCCGCGCTCGGCCCGCACAGCTTCGCCAAATACGAACGCGAGCTGTCCGCCCTCGACGAGCTACGACTCGACGACGTCCAGCTCGACGCCGTGGTCAGCCTCGTCAACGGCCTCGTCGCCGGCGCCGCCCGCGGATCGCTGGAAGCCGCCCGTACCGCCCGGCGCAGCGGGCTGACCGACCTCGAATGGTGGACCCGCTGCGCGCCCGTGCTCGCCGCGATCCCGGCCGCGGATCCGTCACGGTTCCCGCGCGCCGCACGGGTGGGCACGGCGGCCGGGCAGGTCCACGGCGGGGCGTCGGATCCCGCGCACCACTTCCGTTTCGGGCTCGCCCGGATCCTCGACGGGATCGCCCGGCTGGGCGAGGAGGCCGGAAACTGTCGGTGGGCTGAGGCATCATCGGGAACCGTCCCCGACCTTGAGGAGGAGTCATGCCCACCGTCGTAGCACGACCCGAACAGCACTATGTCGGTTACCGCACCACGGTCGGCATGGACGGGCTGCGCGAGGTCGCGCACCGGATCGCGGCCATCGTCGGCGAACTCGCCGCCCGCGGCACCCCGCCGGCGGACGCGCCGTTCTTCCGCTACCTCGTGCTCGGGCCCGGCATGCGCAGCCTCACCGTGGAAGCCGGGGTCCCCGTCGCGGCGCCGGTCGAGCTGGGCGGCGAGTACTTCACCGGCGTCGTTCCCGGCGGCGAGTATGTGGTCGAAACCCACCATGGCGCACCGGATGGGCTCGCCGCGGCGACGGCCGCCGTCCTCGAATGGGGTGAACGCGAGGGCGTGCGCTGGGACCGCACCGAGGACGCCGACGGCGAACACTGGGCCGGGCGGCTTGAGGTGTACCGCACCGACCCGCGCACCGAACCGGATGCCACGCGCTGGGAAACCGACCTGTACTTCCGCCTCGTGGACTGAGTGAACGCCATGACCGGCGAGAACACCGGCTGGGGCGGCGGCCTGTGGGCAGCCGCCGACCTGGTGACCCCGATGGCAATCCGGGTCGCCGCGACCCTGCGGCTGGCCGACCACATCGCCGCCGGCACCACCAGTCCCGATGCGCTGGCCGCCGCCGTGCACGCCGATCCCGACGCACTCGGCAGGGTGCTGGCCCACCTCGTGACCGCTGGAGTGCTCTCCCCCGCCGAATCCGGCTACGCCCTCACCCCGCAGGGAGAACAGCTGCGCGAAGACCACCCGGACGGCATGCGCGCCTGGCTCGACCTCGACGGCGCGGTCGGCCGCGCCGATCTGTGCTTCGTCGAACTCCTGCACACGGTGTGCACCGGGGCACCCGCCTTCCCCCACCGATTCGGCCGGTCCTACTGGGCCGACCTGTCCGCCGATCCGGACCGTTCGGCCTCGTTCGACGCCTTGATGTCCACCCGCCTCGCCGCGGACGCGCCATCGATCGCCACCGGCTACCCGTGGGGACAGCTCGACCACATCGTCGACGTCGGCGGCGGTGACGGCACCCTGCTGCTGGCAATCCTGCGTGCCCACCCACACCTCCATGGCACCGTGCTCGACCTGGCCGGCCCAGCCGCACGCGCCGCCGAGGCGATCAGCGCCGCAGGCCTCGACGGGCGCGCATCCAGTCGTGCTGGCAGCTTCTTCGACCCACTCCCCACCGGCGCACGCGGCTACCTGCTGTCGGGCGTACTCCCCGACTGGGACGATGACCACGCCGTACGGATCCTGCGCCGCTGCGCCGAAGCCGCCACCGAAACCGGGACGGTGTTCGTCATCGACCACTCCGCCGATGGCGGCAGCACCGAAGGAGACCTCCGCATGCTCTGCTACGTCGGCGGCCGCGAACGCTCACTCGCCCAGCTGCACGACCTCGCCGCCCGCGCCGGACTGCAACCGGGCCCGCGCCATCCCGCGGGGACACGCACGGTCGTGGAACTCATGCCCTCGGGCTGAGCGGTTGTGCTCGACGTAATCCGGCCCAGGTGATGAACAGCATGGTCACCCGCACCACGTCACGCTCGCCGATCACGTACTGGGCGTCGCCGAAACGCCCGAAACCCGCCCGCCACGAACCGCTGCCCTTGTCCGCGCGGCCCGCGCTCCACGGGTCACTGCTTCTTTCCAGCCCGGCCTGCGCCTGCTGTCCTTCCGGGGCAGGGGTTTCCTACTGCTCGGCGGCGCGGGTCGTGTAGCGGACCTCGTAGCTCATCAGCGTTCCCCCGCGAGATCGGACTCGTCGCCGGCGCCCAGGCGCTCGATGACGCCGGCGGTGTACTCGCCGATCTCCGGGTTGAGGTGCCGCAGCGCCCGGCCGTGCCAGAATCCGACGACCTCGTGCACGGGCGTCAGGTCGAAGCTGTCCTCTGCCTCCGCCATTGTACGGTGGAAGTCGCGCTCGAATTCCGCGAGATCGTCCGCGTTGAGGGCCCTCAGCGCCTCGCGGACCGCCGCGGCGGAACGCTCGAACGTGACCCGGGGCTGGTAAGGAGGCCGGTTCGCCGAATCGTCGACGACCAGACCGGGGATGTCACGGGCAGTGGCGGTCATGGTTCCTGATTGTGCCGCACCCGCCGTCGCGGAGTAAAAACCTCTCAGCGTGATCGTTGCGTCGGGCTGGGCAGGAGAGTGCCGAGCGAACCGCGGGCCGGCCCCGACCGGTGCCGCAGGGTGCCGGGTGACCGCTCGGCACCGGATTCCCCGGCGTGCCAAGGACTTCCGACGGACCCGGGCTCAGCGAGCCAGGTCCGGCGACACCACATGGTCCACGAACCCGTAGGCCAGGGCCTCCTCGGCGTCGAACCAGCGGTCACGGTCCGCGTCCGCGATGATCCGCTCCACCGGCTGCCCGGTCTGCCGCGCCGTAAGCTCCGCGATCCGCTGCTTCATCCGCCCGAACACCTCGGCCTGGATCTTGATGTCGGTCGCCACGCCGCCGATGCCCGCCGAGGGCTGGTGCATCACCACCCGAGTACTCGGCAGCAGGTACCGCTTCCCCGGCGTGCCGGACGACAGCAGCACCTGCCCCATCGACGCGACGAACCCCAGCCCCCAGGTCGCCACGTCCGGCCGCACCAGCTGCATCGTGTCGTGGATGGCCATCCCCGCCGTGACCGAGCCACCCGGCGAGTTCACATAGAAGGTGATGTCACGATCCGGATCGTCCGCGGCGAGCAACAGCAGCTGGGCGATGATCCGGTTCGCGACCTCCTCGGTCACCTCGGTACCCAGGAACACAATCCGGTCCCGTAGCAGCCGGTCGTACACCGAGTCGTCGCCGTTCTGCCCCGTGCTCTGCATCCGGGATGCCGTGGTGCCCGTCATGACCGCCTCCTGCTCGTCGCCTGTCGTTGCCGACGGTAGAACCGGTCAGCGCGGCACGGAGCCCGCGTTCGCTCACGGCGTGCGGCGTTCGCTTCCGGCGATCACGCCGCCGCCCCGGCTGCGTGCTGTGCGCGCCATCGACCAGCAGGTCACGGTCGAGTGGGTCGTCCGTCTCCTGGGGACGGCAACCCGGTCGATCCGTTTTGGTACAGCCAGTCCTCGTTCGCTGAGCCGGTCGTGTCTGTTGCGACGGCCCGAGCGGCGGATACTGAACCCTGATGTTCGCCCGGCCCCGGTAGCTGATCTTCCCGCTTAAGCGGGAAGATCAGCGCATGCAGAACCCCCGGCTCGGCCCGACGACCCGCGTGATGCACGCGATGGAACAGCTCTGGACAGCGATTCGCCACCGGTACGCGGACGTGCCGGACGCCATCCTCGTCCTGGCCTCCGGCACCATGGGAACCACCGCCGAGATCCACGGACACTTCGCCCGCGCACGCTGGCACGTCGGCGACGGTGTCGACCCGCGCGCCGAGTTCTTTCTCGGTGCGGAAGGCCTGCGCCGTAGTCCCGCCGAAATCCTCTCCACCACGCTGCACGAAGCCGCGCACGGCATCGCGGCCACCCGCGACATCGTCGACGTCAGCGACGGCCGCTACCACAACAAGCGTTTCGCCGCCCTCGCCGCGGAAGTCGGTCTCCGTGCCGAGCAAGCCGACCGAATCGGCTGGTCCGCGACGACCGCTTTACCGGAAACCGTAGCCACCTACCGTGCGGAACTCTCCACCCTCGAAGCCGCCCTGACCGTCTGGCGGCACACCGAACAGGAAGTCGCCGGCCGCGCCACCGCTCCACCACCGGACATCGAGGACCCCGACGCACCCGCCTTGCCTCCCGTGGTCGTCGCCCCCGTTGACGGCCGGGGCGCACACCGGGGTGGCCCGAACTACGTCGCCGCGATCTGCCGGTGCGAACCCCCGCGTCGCATCCGAGCAGCCCGCTCAAGCCTCGAGCTCGGCCCGATCACCTGCACGCTCTGCGGAGACCCGTTCATCGAAGCCTGACCGCGTACGTGCCACAGTCGGCTGCTCCATCTATGCGGGTACGTCGCCATCGTCGAGGAGGATCGCCAACAAGTCGTCGCGCAGCGGGGTGGAAGGCTCCGCCGCGGCAGCGAGCGCGCGCCGGCGTACGCGGGACAGCAGGCCTGTGACGTGGTCACGGTCCGCCGTCGACTGGGCGAGCTGCGCGCTCACCGTGTCCACCTGACCCCGCGCACTGACCAACTCGGTCCGGACTTCGCCGATCCGGGACCGGAGTTCGGCATCGCGCACGTGGTGTTCGGCGAGCAGGTGCTGATTGCGGGCGTCACTCTCGCGCAGCCGGGTGCCGACCGCCTCCAGCTCCGTAGTGAGCTCCACATTCTGGGCGGTCAGCAGCCGTTCCACGGACTTGCTCTGTTCCTGAACCTCCTGCAGCGCGGTCCGTGCTGCGTCGCGCTCCGCCGTGCGCCCGGAAAGCTCCTCCGCGCGCGCCGCCACGTCCGCCGTCAACTCTGCGACACGTTCGCGCAGCTCATCCACGCGTTCGCGGTACGCCCCCGCTTCCTCAGCCGCCTTCGCCGCCCGCTCGGCGACCGCCTGCGCAGTCGCCTCCGCGCGCGCCTGCTCCAGCTGCGCCTCCGCCCGCGCCGCAACCGCTCCCTCCGCTGTCGCTTCGGCAGCTTCGCGAGCCTCCTCCGCTGCGCGCGCCTCCGCTACCGCGTCACGCGCTGCCGCTTCCGCTGTCTCGGCCTTCGCTGACGCTTCGTCGCGCTGCCGGTCGGCTTCGCGCGCCGCCTGCTCCGCAGCCTCCGCTCGCGCTACCGCCGTCGTGACCTCCTCTCGCAGCCGCGCCGTGATCGTGTCGAGGGCGTTGCTGAGCGTTCGCAGCGGCTCCGCCGCCGCTGCCGCCGCGTTGCCGAACGCCTCGCCGGCGTCTCTCAGCGCCGCCGTCGGAACCCCGTCCTCGCCCAGTGCCTCGCGCAGCGCCGACTCCGCGCCCGCGAGCTGCTTGCAGCTCTTCCCACCCGGCCACGTCCGCTCCGGACAGAACTCGTACGGACGCCCTCCCCGCGGCCCCGGCGGCGGCAACGCCTGCCGGCATCGCCGAAACCCACACCGAGCCACGCCCGCCTGCTCGACGCCGGGACGAATCTCCTGGTCAACCATACGATCTAGGGTACCTTGTCAGTTATGTATCCAGTAACCGTGGTTGTAGTTAATTTAACTTTAGATCACCTGTGCTACAGAACAGAGATTCTGTAGCGCAGTTAAATCAAGGTCCGAATGATTACGTAACGTGATATTGATTGTCATCTAGAGTGACGATGGTGGGGTGCGGAAACCCGGCCGCTGAAGATCCGGACATGCAGCCGGCCCGGGTTCGAGGGCAGCCGAGGCAGAGAGGAGGGGACGGCAAGGGACGAACAGACCCCTCGATCGCCGGGCAGCCGCCAGGCTTTCGGGCCTTCGGTTGCCCGGCGCGACCGAAAGGCGCTGCGGGCCAGTCCGTTGCCGCCGAGGGGCTCCACCAACGGCGGGCCACAAAAGTTGTTGCCTCTCCGCCGAGCGCTCGGCGGAGGGCCATGTCACTCCCCCGTCGTACCTCCCGGCGGACGGATCAGCAGGACGGTACGGATCGGTGCCGAGCACGGTCGGGAGGTGCCTAAGGTGGCAATCGCCGCATTCTCGGCGTGCATGACCAGGAGGCCACCGTGGCCGTCGATCGTCGCAGTGCCACCGCACGAATCACGAGCCGCAGCCATCGTCACTCGCTGCAGCTGAGGGTGGCTCACTCCAGTGATGCAGCAGTCGTAGCCGCTGGGACAGGTGTCATTTCGGGTGAGGTCGGCGACCTGTGCCAGCCGGCCTGTTGGACACGGGGGAACGAAAAGTGGCGCTGAGCCCTGAATCCCCAGGTCATAAGCTGGAACTGGCGGTCTTGCCCCTGTGCCAGTGTGCTCGGCGGCCACGGCCACGGCCTGCGGGTACAGGCGCGCCAGAGTGGTGTCGATGTGCCCGCAGGGTAGGGGGGCCGGTTCGGCCGAACCGGTTGACGTGGCTCTTGTTCGGGTCCTAGCCGTGTCGTGGTTGTGCTTCGAGCAGGCCCGGCAGGATATGGGATAGCGACATCCAGCCCGCTTTCGGTGGCGGGCTGGATGCTGGTCGGCCGTATCCGTCTCGGTACCCCACGCCACGCTGCGCGGGGTACCGAGACGGGTGGCTATTCCGCGCGGAGGCCGTCGAGGCGGGTGACCGACCGCAGCAGTGGCAAGGTCGCCGCGGTTACCGCCACTACCGCCAGCACGGCCGCCCCGATGAGGATGGCGATGGCACCCACATCGAAGGTGTAGGGCAGGCCGGCGAGCCGCAGGATCGGGGTGGTCACGCCGATCCCGGTGGCCACCGCCAGTACCACCCCGACCCCGACCGGGATCGCGGTCTGCCATAGCGATCCCTTTGCCAGCACCGAGACCGGCACTCCGGATGCGGACAGTGCGGCCAGCGGACGGCGCCGTTCGGTGATCTGCTCCACCGACAGCAGCAGCAGACTGAGCGCGGCGATGGACAACACGAACACCGATACGAACAGCAGGGCGCTGCGGATCTGGCTAGCGGTACGATCAGTGTCGGCCTGGAAGGCCTGCATGCCGATAGTAATGACACTGGTCTGCCATCCCAACGGGCGCACTGCCGCCCCGGCCCGATCGGACACCTCGTCCGGAGTGCCCTGTCCGGAGACGTAGAACGTGGGCGAGGCAGCCGAGAGCTGGATACCGGCCAAAGCCCCCGGGGTCAGCAGCAGAAGACCGCTCGTGTACTGCACAGCGTTCGCCGCGGGGATGTGCTGCAGCGAATCCGGTACTGTCCACTGTGTACCCTCGGCGGATTTGCCGTCCTGGTGGGAGTCGGACAACCGCAGCACACCGGTCGGTGCCGTCAGCTCCGCCCCGTAGCCGTCCTGCGGGTCGGGGTCCACATAGAACGCGGCTCCGTCGGCGCAGGAGGGCAGTTTCGCGCGCAGCGCCAGCGCCGCACAGTCGCCGATCTGCACGGGTGTGCCAGCCGATCCGGTCGCCGTCCTGGCATACGCGCTGTTGAGGGTCTGCACCGCGGTGATACCCGGCGCGGCCTTGATCCGTTGTACCGCGTCCTCGGCCATGCCCTGTCCGGTCGATACCTGCACCGACGCGGTACCGAGTGTGGACAGGCCGGTTTTGCTGGAGTCACTGGCGCCGAGGGAAGCCACCAAGGCTTGGATCAGGACTGCGCCGGCCAGGACGACCACCAGACCGGATACCACGCGGCTGGCGGTGCCGCTGTCCAGCTGCAGGCGTCGGATCGCCAACTGCCACGACGGTGACCCTCCGCGGATGCCACGGACCAGCCGTTCGACCGCCCAGGGCAAGAGGGTGGCCACCCCGATCAGCGACAGCGCGCTACCCGCGGTGACCGCGACCAAGGTCAGGGTGCTTGCCGATCGCTTCTCCGCGAACATAATGGTGATCATCAGGAGCCCGCCGAGGGCGAGGATCGTCCAGCGCCACCACATCCGTCGCCGTGGGGCTTTGCCGATGCGCACCACGCCAAGGGGGTCGACGACCGTACGGCGCAACCCGAACAGGGCCGCTCCGATCGCCAGCGTGGGTATCAGCACCACGATCAGTGCGACCCACGGCCACGCGGGCACAAAATCCTCGCCGTAGACCCGTAGGCCGAACAGGTCCAGTTTGCCGATCTGGCTGCGCAGCACCAGGAACAAGCCGACACCGACCAGCAGGCCCGCGACCGCGCCGACCAGGGACTCGCCCGCCGCGACCCGGCGAACCTGCCGCCCGTCCAGGCCGATCAGCCGCAACGCGGCCAGTCGCCGGTCCCGCTGCGCCGCACCCATCCGTGACGCCGTGGTCACGAACACCAGCAGGGGCAACAGCAACATCACCGAAGCCGGTGCGAGGAACAACAGCTTGGTGGCTCCTGCCTCGAATTCGCGGCTCGGCTCACCGAAGCTGTAGACCTTGCTGACCCGCTTGTCGGTGGGGAGTTCATCGGGGCGTGCCCCGGCGAACAACGTCAGGTCACCGGGGTCTTTCACCCCGGCCTTGCTGATCGTGCCGACGACCGTGCCCGGAAACCGGGCCCGCAACGCCGCACCCACTGGCGAATCCAGGATCTCCTGCACCGCTGGGGACACCACCAGTTCGCCGGCAGCAGGTATTCGGGAGAGCCCTGGTGGAACGGGTGCCGTGCTGCCGGTGGGGGCGAGAACCCGTGTATTGATGTACTGGCCGTGGAACTCCATCCCGGAGTGCATGACCAGCAATGGCGTGATTCCCGGCAGCGCGCTCTCGACCTCGTGGCTCGCGGCCTTGCGATCCTCTCGCTGGCCCATCAGGTTGCCGAACGACGCGGCGGGCAGCAGCACCGCGACGGCCAACGCGATGCCGAACGTGGTCATCGCCAGGCGCAGCAGCGCCTGCCCGGAGATCCGGCCGCCCCCGATAGCCAGCCGGAGCCCCAACGCGAAATCCCGGATCATGCCGCCAGGCCCCGCACGGTCGCGACGCCATCGCGGACTACGACCTCGCGATCGGAATACGCCGCCACCCGTGGCTCATGGGTCACCAGCACCACCGCCGCATTGGTCTCCCGGGCAGCCTCGGTGAGCATCCGCATCACCTTTTCCCCATTCAGCGAATCCAGTGCTCCGGTTGGTTCATCGGCGAACACCACCTTCGGCCCGGTTACCAAGGCTCGTGCGACCGCGACCCGCTGCCCCTGTCCGCCCGAGGCATCCCCCGGGCGCTTGGCCGCCACACCCTCGACCTCCAGCCGCTCCAGCCACTCCATCGCCTTGGCCTCGGCGGTCTTGCGGGCGGTTCCGGCCAAACGGAGCGGCAACGCCACGTTCTCCAGACAGGTCAACTCCGGTACCAACTGCCCGAACTGGAACACGAACCCGAACTCGGTACGCCGCAACGCACTGCGCTGCTTGTCGCTCATCGCGACCAGGTCGAGCCCGCCGTACTGGATGCTCCCCGAATCCGGGGCGATGATCCCGGCCAGACAGTGCAGCAGGGTGGACTTGCCCGATCCGGACGGCCCCATGACGGCCAGTACCTCACCGGCGGTGACCTCGACACTCGCTCCGCGCAGCGCGGTAGTGCTCCCGAACGACTTGTGCACATCGCTCGCCACGATCAACGGTTGGTTCACGACCGCACCGCCGTCGCGAGCTCGTCGAGCCTGGCCGCGGTGAGTTCCAGCCACCGCAGGTCAGCCTCCAGATGAAACAGTGCGTGATCGCAGATCAGGTGATCGGCCAGATTGCCGTGGATCTTGCGTTGGGTGAACGTGCGCATGGCGGCCACATGCTCGCCCCGCTGGATGTCGAGCACCTCGACGGCGCTACGTCCGGACAGCAGCGCCAGCACCACCTTGGTGTACAGCGTGTTCTGCAGATACGGCTGCGGACTTTCCGGGGTGGACAACCACTGCGCCACATCGGTCACCCCGGCATCGGTGATCGTGTACCGCTTGCGGTCCGGCCCTTCCCCCTGCTCGACACCGGAGACCTCGACCAGGCCGTTGCGCAACAATCGCGCCAGGGTCGAATACACCTGGCCATAAGCCAACGGCCGATCGTGCCCGAACTGCTCGTCGTAAACCTTCTTCAGGTCATAACCATGCCGCGGCGCCGCTTCGAGCAGCCCCAACAAGGTATGGGTAACCGACATACACCCTCTCTTCAGCACAACAGCCCCCTGGGTCCGGCCGCTCCCCACAGCCGACCGGGCCGCACCCATCCCTGGGCGAGGGATCCACTCGTACAGCGGACGAGGCAACTATACCTACGAGGTATACACGCCGTATCTAACCCCAAGGTATAATCGTTTCCGCAGCTCACACACGCGCGGCAGCCTGATCACCACCAGGGAACTCGACTGTTGTGACGCGGCACTTCGGCCGCAGAACAGACCGGACGTCCCCACGTCACATCTTGATGTGTCGTCTGACGCGCTCGGCGCGCTACCGACGCGCGTCACTGCGGGCCACCACATCGCCCCGGCCACCCGCGATCGGGATGCCGCATCACCCAGGTGCCACCCCACCTCGGGTACCAGATCACTCCAACGCGCCGAGCCACCCAAGCGCCCGGCCGCCCCGAAGCATCCGATCATTCCGGGTGCCACGTCTCCGCGACGAGGTCGACGGCACTGCGGGCCGGGTCCCGGGCGGCGTGGTCGTAGACGCCGCGGGTGGTGTCGATGCTGCTGTGGCCGACGTCGGCTTGGACGTGGTCGAGGTTGGCGCCGGCTTCCACGGCTGTGGTGACGTAGAAGTGGCGCAGGGCGTGCGGGTGCAGCGAGTCGGCGACGGTGGCGAGGTCGGCACCGCTGCCGGCGGCGACGCGGCGGAGCAGCTGCCAGATCGCCTGGCGTTGGAAGCGGCGGCCGGTGCGGGTACGCAGGAGTGGGCGGTCCTCGCCGCTCGCGGTGGTACCGCGGCGGGCGACGGTGGCCGATGGGGTGCCGGCGCGTGTCTGGTAGGTGGCGAGGGCGTCTTCGGCGGGGCGGCTGAGGTAGACGACGCGGGACTTGCCGCCTTTGCCGTGGACTCGCAGTGCACGGCGGCCCCGGGTTACGTGGAGGTCGCGTTCGTCGAGGGCGCACAGTTCGCTCACACGCAGCCCCAGCGTGAACAGCGTGACGACGGCGGCAGCCCGGGCTGTGTCGACGGGGCTCGCGCCGCGGCGGGGGGCGGCAGCAGCGGCGTGCAGGGCGGCGACCTGGCGCGCGGTGAGCGTGACGGTGGCCGACGTGCTTTGCGTCGCGGCGGTGAGGCCCAGCCGTCGCCGGCTGAGTGCGGCGGGGTTGGCAGCGGCCAGGCCGCAGTCGGCGAGGTGGCTGTAGAGAGTCTTCACCGTGGCGAGCATGCGGTCCCGGGTCGCGGGTGCGGCGCCTGCGTCGGTGAGGGCGTCGAGCCAGTTCTTGACGTCGCCGGTGGTGGCGTGGCCGGGGTCGAGCAGGCGGGCAGCGCACCAGCGGAACCAGTGCAGGTGCCGCAGCCTGCCCGGCGCGGCGGGTGGCGGTCCGGCGCGCCGCGCAGGCTGCGGTGCGGGGGTGAGTGAAACGCGTAGCGCGGCGGCGTAGGCCGCGAGTGCGTCGTTCCACGCTGCGGTGGTGTCGCCGGGGCGTTGCCAGGCGCGGATTGTGTCGGCGGTGACCGGCAGGCCGAGGCCTTCGCCGTACGTCCGGCGGGTCAGCGGGTTGCCGTATCCGCTGAGCCAGTCCGCGATCCCGGCGAGCAAAGCGGCCGGATCCCCGGCGCCGGGCCACTGGTCGAGTTCGGCGGAAACGGCGCCGGGCTCCACCGTCGCGAGGGCTGAGCCGGGGCCGGACATGATCACCACCCGGCGAGGCTAGCAGCAGAACAGCCACGGCTACGCTGGAAAGATGCTCGACCCGCGAGTCGGCCCGAGCGGGAGAAACCTGGCGACGGAAAGGACCGGCACGCAAAGACACTGACGAAAAGACAGCAACCAAGAGACAGCGCCGAAAGACAGTGAAGGAGAAGCAGTGCCCGACGACCCCGCGCTCACCGCCGACTGCGCGAGCTGTTTCGGGCTGTGCTGCGTGGCGCTGACGTTCACCCGCTCCGCCGACTTCGCCATCGACAAGGCCGCGGGCGATCCGTGCCCCAATCTGCAGGCCGACTTCCGCTGCGGCATCCACGACCGGTTACGCACCAAGGGTTTCGCGGGCTGCACAGGCTACGATTGCTTTGGCGCCGGACAGCAGGTCTCCCAGGTGACGTTCGCGGGGCGGGACTGGCGCACCGCACCGGAGGTCCGGGCCGCGATGTTCGCCGCGTTGCCGATGATGCGGCAGCTGCACGAACTCCTGTGGTACCTGACCGAAGCCCGCGCCCTGCCGGCAAGCCGGGAAATCCACGCCGAACTCGACGCGGCGATCGCTGGGGTTACAGTGCGCACCGAAGCCGGGCCTGACGAGTTGCTTGCGACCGACGTGGCCGGGGAACGGGCGAGGACCGGGGCGTTGCTCACCCGGACCAGTGAACTCGTCCGCGCGCAAGTCCGGGGCAGGAAGAAGGACCGGCGTGGCGCCGACCTGATGGGCGCACGGCTGGCCGGCGCCGACCTGCGTGGAACGAACCTGCGAGGCGCCTACCTGATCGCGGCCGATTTCCAGGGCGCGGATCTGCGGCAGGCCGATCTGCTCGGCGCCGACCTGCGGGACGCCGACGTCCGTGGTGCCGATTTCACCGGCGGTCTCTTCCTCACCCAGGCCCAGATCAACACCGCCCGTGGCGACGATCGCACCCGTCTGCCCGCGCGGCTGGCCCGGCCCGCGCACTGGTGATCAGAGTCCGAATGGCGTGACCCCGGTGAGTTCGGCGCTGGCCGCCAACGCCGTGTCCGCCAGGATCCCCCGCACGGGTTCGATGCGCGGTGCGCCGCGCAGGCCGAACAGTCGAGCCGGACCCGGTTGCCGCGCTCGACGCGGCTTTCGCCCACCTCCGCCGTGGCCGGCCGTAGTTGGCCTGACCTCAGCCGGACCGGGTGGCGCCGACGACCACGCCGGCGAGGCGGGTGAGCCAGCTGCCGCACAGGCAGCGCACGTAATCGGCGCGGCTGCCCGGCGAGGCCGGGAAGACCGCGGAGGCGGGCAGTTCGGCGAGTGGCCAGCCGCAGCGAGGGCAGCGGTTTTCGTTCATGCCCCGATAGTGCTGTAATGGTTCAGTGCATTTCAACCCTTACGGCGGCTCGGGCGCGCAGGTGGCCGCGGCGGTGGCGACGCTCGCCGAACGCGGCGGCGCGGATGCCTCGGAAGTCCTCGCCACCGCGATCGCGCACGGTATGGCCTTGAGCCGGATCGAAGCTGGCGAAGCGGCCGAGATTCTCGCGTGGGGGCGCAGGTTGCACGCGATCTTCGCAGCGCCGGAGGGCGAGCGCGTCGACCTCGTGAACGATCTGCTCACCGTCGCCGCCTGCCGTCCCTACATCGCTCGTCATGACGGGAAAGCGCCGCATCTGCACTACGCGAGCGAAGACGCGGGGGTGGTCGAGCGCATGCACGCCTACACCGCCGGGGGCCTCGCGCACCTCGTGTGCGAGGAGCCGGGGCGTCTCGGTGTCTGCGCACGTGAGGAGTGCGGTGTCGCGTTCGTCGACACTTCGCGCAATGGCAGGCGCCGGTTCTGTTCCACTCGGTGCGGCACCCGTGTGAACGTCGCCGATCACCGCGCGCGGCAGCTCACGACCTGACCGCGGACTCCTCGAACGGCACCAGCGAAGGCCGCTTCGCGCTCAAGGTGTCGCCGGACGACTCGCCACGCAGCCGTCGTCCGATCCACGGCAACGCGTGTTCGCGGCTCCAGCGCAGATTCTCCGCACGCTGCTCCCGCGTGGACAGACGCGGACGCGGTCCCAGCACTGTCGGCGCCAGGTCGTGCGCGACGCCGAGCGTGTTCAGTGTCTCGATAGCGACCTCGTTGTGCCCCAAGGAGTTCAGGTGCAGGCGGTCGGGCGCCCACATCCGCCGGTCGCGCAGCTGCTTCATCGACCACAGGTCCACGAGCAGCGTTTCGTGCCGGGCCACGATCCCACGGACGTGCTCGTTGTAGATCGCGACGCGGCCGCGGATCTTGCGGAACAGGGCGTCCCCCACCCCGTCGACGCCGGTGAACAGCACCACCTGTGCGCCGGTGGCCCGCAGCCGCGACACCGCCCGCTCGTACGTGCCGGTGAGCGCGTCGATGTCGACCTTGGGCCGCATCAGGTCGTTGCCGCCTGCGTAGAGGGTGACCAGGTCCGGCTTCATCGCCAGCGCCGCTTCGAGCTGCTCGTCGAGCACCTGGGCGAGCAGCTTCCCTCGCACGGCGAGATTGGCGCAGCGGAACTCCGGCGTGCGCGCGGCCAGCACCGCTGCGACCCGGTCGGCCCAGCCGCGTACCTTGTTCGGCGCGGCCGGGTCGTCGTCGCCGACCCCTTCGGTGAAGGAATCGCCGAGACAGACTAAGCGGTTGGTCATGCCCGCAGTCTAGAACCGCACCGCCCCACCGTGATCAGCGGTGCACCGGCTCCGTTTCCTGGTGAGCGAGATCGTTCCGCGATCCGGTCCATCAGGTCCGCAGCCCGCCGACGTGACCGACCTGGACTTCTTCACCCGGCCGGCCGCGACGCTGCACGACGTCATGCGGCACGCGGTCCGGGACTGGCATCCGGGCCTGCGCCACCTGGTGGACCAGGTGGTCCCCGAGTCGATCATGCCGAAGACCGCGCGGACCCGTGGGAACCCGGCCTCGTCACCGTGCTCGGTGACGCGATCCACGCCATGCCACCGATGCTCGGCGACGGCGCGAACAGCGCGCTCTACGACGCGGCGACGCTGACCTCGGCCCTGGTGGAAGGGCCGGACATCGTCACCGCGGTCGCGCGATACGAGGAGACGATGCGGGCGCGGACGTACCCGCTGCTGGTCAGCTGAGCCCGTGGCAGGGGTGCGTGAACACGACGGTGGCCGCCCCGGGAATCCCGGGGCGGCCACCGTTTCGGGTGAAGATCAGTGCTGGGGCGGCGGGCCGCCCTGCGGGCCGCCGAACGGGCCCTGCTGCGGGAACGGACCGCTCCCCGGCGGCTGCTGCTGTTGCTGTTGCTGTTGTTGTTGCGGGCCACCGAACTGCTGCGGCGGACCCTGGTACGGGCCACCCGGCGGCGCGGCGGGCGGCTGTGGCTGCGGGAGCTGCGGCGGGGGCGCCTGCCGCTGTTCCACCGGCGGCGGCGCGACGGGCCGGGCCGGCGCGGGGGGCGGCGCGGGTGCGTCCTCCGGCTCGGCGGCCGGCTTGGCCGCGCCGCCGAGCGCGCGACGCGGGTGCTCCACGGCCGGTACGCCGAGCGGCCCTTCGACCTCCTTGCGGGCCACGGCTTCCGCGGCCGCGACCGCTTCGGCGACCTTGGGGTCGCTGGAGGTGTCGAACCAGGCGGCGACCTCGTCGTCCTCCAGGTCCGGCCGCTCCGGGGTGTCGTCCTTCGGCGGCTCGTAGCGGAACACGCCGTCGTCGCCGGGGGCGCCCAGTGCGCGGGCGAACCCTTCCAGCGCCTTGCCGTAGTCGCTGGGGATCATCCAGACCTTGTTCGCGTCGCCCTGCGCCATCTGCGGCAGGGTCTGCAGGTACTGATAGGCCAGCACCTCCGGGGTCGGCCGGCCGGCCTTGATCGCCGCGAACACCTTCTCGATGGCCTTCGCCTGGCCCTGGGCCTGCAGGTACCGGGCGGCCCGTTCACCCTGGGCGCGCAGGATCCGCGACTGCCGTTCCGCCTCGGCGGCGAGGATCGCGGCCTGCTTCTGACCTTCCGCGGCGAGAATCTGGCTCTGCTTCTGCCCTTCCGCGGTCTTGATGGAGGACTCCCGCTGGCCTTCCGCGGTGAGGATCATCGCGCGCTTCTCGCGGTCGGCGCGCATCTGCTTCTCCATCGAGTCCTGGATGGAGGGGGGCGGCTCGATCGCCTTCAGCTCGACCCGGGCGACCCGGATGCCCCAGCGGCCGGTGGCCTCGTCCAGCACCCCGCGCAGCTGGCTGTTGATCGCGTCGCGGGAGGTCAGGGTCTCTTCCAGGCTCATGCCGCCGACCACGTTGCGCAGGGTGGTGGTGGTGAGCTGCTCGACGCCGATGATGTAGTTGGAGATCTCGTACACTGCCGCGCGCGAGTCGGTGACCTGGAAGTACACGACGGTGTCGATGTTCACCGTCAGGTTGTCCTCGGTGATCACCGGCTGCGGCGGAAACGACACGACCTGCTCGCGCAGGTCGATCCGCGCGCGGACCTTGTCCAGGAACGGCACCAGGAACGTCAGCCCGGGCGAGGCGACCGTGCGGAACCGGCCGAGCCGCTCGATCACCGCCGACTGGGCCTGCGGCACCACCATGATCGCCTTGACCACCGTGATGATGACGAACAGGGCGAGTAGCGCGACCACGACGATCGCTATTGTCGACAAGAGCGTTTCCCCTTACCTAGTACCGTTTTCCCGGATCATTCAGGACATCACGTCCACCACGGCGGTGGCCCCGGCGATCTCCACCACGGTCACCTTGGTGCCGGGTGCCATCGGTGGCAGCTGTTCGTGCACCGCCCGCGCAGACCACACCTCGCCGCCGATCTTGACCTGCCCGGTCTCGTAGTCCACTGTGGACACCACGACGGCGTGCGCGCCGATCAGCGCGTCGGTGCCAGTGGGGACGCCCGACCCGGCCAGGAAGCGCCGCTTGAGCGCCGGGCGGGCCAGCGCGATCAGCCCGACCGAGCTGGCCGCGAACACCAGCACGTCGATGACCGGGTTGCCAGTGAGCGCGTCGACCCCGGCGGTGAGCAACGCGGCAGCCCCGAGCATGACCAGCACGAAATCGCCGGAAAGCACTTCGGCGATCATCAGCACGATGCCGACGATCAGCCAGATCAGAGCCGCTGCCATGGCCTCATATTTCCAGATCGGGCCGGTTCGCACCGGGCAAGTGACCCGCCGTGACCGACGCGTGACCTCACAAAAGCGGACAATCCCGGCACTATTCGGCCGGTTCGGTGACGAAGTCGATGAGCCGTTCCACCGCACCGATCAGCGGCGTCTCCAGATCGCGGAAACTGCGCACGCCGGCCAGCACCCGTTGCCAGCCCTCGTAGGTCTCGCCCCAGCCCAGCGCCTCGCAGATACCGGCCTTCCACTCGACCCCGTGCGGGATCTTCGGCCAGGCCCGGATCCCGACCGCAGCCGGTCTCACCGCCTCCCACACGTCCACGTACGGGTGGCCGGTGACCAGCACCTGCTCGTCACGGACTTGGGCGACCAGCCGGGACTCCTTGCTGCCCGGGACCAAGTGGTCGACCAGCACGCCGAGGCGACGGCCGGGGCCGGTGCCGAACTCGGCGATCCGCTCGGCGAGCACGTCCACCCCGTCCAGCGGTTCCACGACCACGCCTTCGACCCGCAGGTCGTGACCCCATACGCGTTCGACCAGCTCGGCGTCATGCTTGCCTTCGACCCAGATCCGCGAATCGCGCGCGACCCTGGCCTGCAGGCCCTGCACCCGGACCGACCCGGACGCGGACACCTGCCGGGCGCCGGGCTTCTTTTTCACGGGCACGAGCGTGACCGGCTTGCCCTCCAGCAGAAACGCGGCCGGGGCGAGCGGGAACACCCGGTGGCGTCCCTTCGCGTCTTCGAGCACGACGTTGCCGTATTCGATCTTGACCACCGCGCCGCAGTAGCCGCTGACCGGGTCCTCGACCACCAGGCCGGGGTCGGCGGGCACCTCGGGCACCTTCCGCTTGCGCGGGCGGGACAGCACGTCGTCGTACGAATGTGAGCGCACGGCCGACCACGCTAGTGCGGCGGGCGGGGCCGCGTCGCCGCGCCACGCCGGGCATGCGGGTGGTGGCCGGTTCAGCCCGCCATGGCGAGGACCGCCTCGGTGAACGGGGTCAGCCCGTCCCGGCGCAGCCGCCCCATCGCGAGCAGCGGGGCCAGCGCCATGCACCACGCGCGCACCCGGTCGCGGTCCTCGCCGGGCAGGCGGTCCAGTCCGTCGTCGAGGGTGCCGCCCGCGGCCAGTGGGAGCACTGCCCAGTCGACGGCGTCGAACGCCGGGTCGCCGGCGCACGGGCGCGGGTCGATCGCGACGATCCCGCGCGCCGGGCCGGCGTCGAGCACGTTGCCCGGGTGCAGGTCGCCATGGACCAATGCGATCGGGCCGCTGACGGCGAGTTCCCCGGCGCGGGCGAGGCCGGTGTGCAGGAGCCGGAGCGGTAGGTGCGGTTCGGCGGTGGAACCGCACAGGCGCCGTTCGGCGAGGGCGAACATCGCTCGCACGCGTTCGAGCTGGGTGGGGAACGGGCCGGTGGCGGGGACGCTGTGCAGTTGCGCGAGCAGGTCGGAGATCTCCGGCCAGGGCACGTCCGCGCAGCGGCTGGTAAGTGTGGTGCCCGGTGCCAGGCCTTCGAGCAGGACCGCGCCGTGGTCGAGATCGGTGTGCAGGACTTGCACGACGCGGGGCAGCCCGGCCCACACTCCCAGGGCGGCGGCTTCCGCTGTCGCCACCTCGTGGTCCGGGCAGAGTTTCAGCACCCGCACGGCGCCCGCGTCGTTGTGGCACAACAGGGTGCGGCCGCTGTTGCCGGGACGAGTGTCGTGCACGGTCAGTCCCCATTGGCGGCACAGCCGTGCGACCAGATCAGGGAGGGCGTCGCACCAGGCCTGCACGGCCGGGCCGAACCGGTCGACGAGTCGGGCACGGGCCGCGGCGTCGAGAAGGTCGGCCATCAGAACAGCGGCCAGGGGATCGCGCGCCAGTCGTCGCCGGGTTCGGGGTAGACGGCTTCGGCCAGCAGCAGGTCGGTGCGTTCGGTGAGGGCGCGGATCTCGAACGTGGTCAGGTGTTCGCCCAGGGCGGCGCCCAGCCGTCCCTCCAGTTCGGCCCGGAGCTTGCCCAGCTTCTCCACCACCTCGGCGGGCAGCGGTTCGCCGACCCAGCCCCACAGGACGGTGCGGAGTTTGGGGTCGGTGTGCAGGCAGATGCCGTGGTCCACGCCGTAGACCCGGCCGTCGGCGGCGGCCAGCAGGTGCCCGCCCTTGCGGTCGGTGTTGTTGACCACCACGTCCAGCGCGGCCAGTTCGCGCAGGCTCGGGTGGTCGGCGTGGGCGAGGACGGCGGGTTCGCCGAATCGGTCGTGTGCGTGCAGCACGGTGCGCCAGCCTTCGGGCACCTCGTCCGGGGCGCAGACGTCGACCACCTCCTGCTCGGTGGTTTCCACCCACAGCTGCACCATGCCGGGGCCGAACGGGCCGTCGCGCAGCACGGTGGGCGGGATCGAGCCGAGACCGCTGGCGCTGGAGATCATCGCGGTGGCCACCTCGCGACCGGCGAGGGTGCCGTCGGGGAAGTCCCACAGCGGCCGCTCCCCCGACACCGGTTTGTACACCACGCGGCCGGTCACGCCGTCGAGTTCGATGGCGCAGAACAGGGTCACGTTGGAGGCGTCGACCAGCCTGCCCTCGACGTCGATCCGGCCGTGGGTGACGAACTCGGCGGCGCCGGGCTCGCCGGGCCCGGGCGGGCTGCTCGCCACGGCCGCTCCCCTCAGTCCTCGGTGACGTCGACGTCGCGGCGGTACCCGTTCTGGCGCGGGCAGATGTGCCCGGCCGGGTCGAGCGGTTCCCCGCACAGCGGGCAGGGTTTGCGGCCGGCGTTGACCACCCGGTCGGCGCGTTCGGCGAAGGCGCGCGCGGCGACCGGGGTGAGGAACACGCGGACCGCGTCCGGGCCCTCCTCGGTGTCGTCGAGCACCACCGTCTCGTCGACCTCGCCCTCGGTGATGGCGAGCAGTTCCACGACCACCGCGCCGGAGTCGGCGTCCCAGCCCAGGCCCATGGTGCCCACGCGGAACTCCTCCTCGACCGGCACCCCCAGCGGCTCGGTGTCGACCAGGTCGTCGGGCACGTGCTCGGGCACGTCGGCGCCGAACCGGCTGGCGACCTCCTCCAGCAGCGCGCCGAGCCGCTCGGCGAGGACGACGACCTGCTGCTTCTCGATCGTGACGCTGATCGTCCGGACGTCCTCCGACGCCTGGAGGTAGAACGTGCGATCGCCGGGCTCGCCGACCGTGCCGGCCACGAACCGGTCGGGCTTGCGGAAGACGTGGATTACGCGTGACATAACGCCTTCGACCCTAGGCCACCGTGGCATGATCGGCATCCGCCGCCCCTGGTTGGCGCAGCGCAGGAGGTGCCTCCGCCGCGCACCGTGCGGATCCGGGCACGGAGCGGATCGCAGCTAGGCTCATCGGGTGCCTGTGATCTTGTCACCCGGAACCTGGACCTCGCCCGTTTCCGCTGCTGCCGCCGCTGCGGCCGGCCGTGGTGCCCAATGGCTCGCCGCGGTCGGCGACGCGCTCTGGTGGGCCGAGACGCGGCCTGCCGAGAGCGGCCGGGTGGCGCTCGTGCGGGCGTTGCCGGGTGGCGGCACCGAGGATGTGCTGCCCGCGCCGTGGAATGTGCGCAACCGGGTGCACGAGTACGGCGGGCGGCCGTGGCTGGCGGTGGGCTCGGTGGTCGTTTTCACGCACTGGGCCGACCAGCGGGTGTACGCGCTGGCCGAGGGCGAGGTGTCGCCGCTGACGCCGGAGCCCGCCACCCCGCAGGGTGTCCGTTACGGCGACCTCCGGCCCGGTCTCGACGGTGAGGCGTGGGCCGTGCGGGAACGCAGCACGGGGCCGCGTCGCACGGACATCGCGCGGGAACTCGTCGCGATCCGGCTCGACGGCAGTGGTGAGCGGGTGCTGGTCGAAGGGCACCGGTTCTTCACCGCGCCGCAGCTGTCCCCGGACGGGACGCACGCGGCGTGGCTGGCGTGGGATCACCCGGCGATGCCCTGGGACGGCACCGAGCTGTTCGTGGCCCCGGTCGCCGAGGACGGCACGTTCGGTGCGGCGCGGGTGCTGGCCGGCGGCCCGGAGATCGCGGTGTGCCAGCTGGAGTGGGAGTCGCCGGACCAGCTGCTGGTGCTGGCGGATCCGGACGGCTGGTGGAACCTGCACCGGGTCGGGCTCGACGGGACCACGACGCATCTGGCGCCGGTGCGGCAGGAGCTGGGCGGTCCGTTGTGGAAGCTCGGCATGAGCTGGTTCACGCCGCTGGGCGGCGGGCAGTTCGCAGTGCTCGCCGCGGGAGCGCTGGCGGTGCTGGACGAGCACGCCGGTTCGGTGACGCCGGTGGACACCGGCCTGACCGTGTGGTCGTCGTCCGGGCTGGTCGCGGTGCCGGGCGGAGTCGCCGGGATCGCTGCGGGTCCCCAGCGGGAAAGTGCCGTGGTGCAGGTGGATCCGGCCACCGGGAAGACGGTCGCGCTGACCCCGCAGCCTGACGAGCTGGCGGCAATGGCGGCGTACCTGCCCGAGGTGCGGGAGCGGGTGTTCACCGCGGCGGACGGGTCGGAGATACCGGCGTATCTGTTCCCGCCTTCCAACCCGGAGTTCGCCGCGCCCGAGGGTGAGCTGCCGCCGTGGCTGGTCCATGTGCACGGCGGGCCGACCGGTGCCTCGGCCGGCGCGCTGAGCCTGGACATCAGTTACTTCACCAGCCGCGGCATCGGTGTGGTGGCGGTGAACTACGGCGGGTCGACCGGATACGGGCGGGCGTTCCGGGAGCGGCTGCGGGAGCAGTGGGGCGTGGTGGACGTCCAGGACTGCGTCGCGGTCGCGGAGGCGCTGGTGGCCGAGGGGCTGGCCGATCCAGCACGGCTGGGGGTGCGTGGCGGCAGTGCGGGCGGGTTCACTTCGGCCGCGTCGATCACGACGACCCGCACCTACGCCGCGGCGACGGTGCAGTTCCCGATCCTGGACTTGACCGGGTGGACCGCCGAGGGCGGGGAAACCCACGATTTCGAGTCGCAGTACCTGGTGGGGCTGATCGGCCGGTATCCGGAGGCCGCGCAGCGGTACCGGGAGCGTTCGCCGATCACGAACGCCGGCGAGCTGGCCGGGCCGGTGCTGTTTCTGCAGGGCGCCGAGGACGAGATCTGCCCGCCGGAGCAGGCGGACCGGTTCGTGGCCGGGCTGGCCGGGCGCGGGATTCCGCACGCGTACCTGCGGTTCGAGGGTGAGCAGCACGGGTTCCGCAAGGAAGAGTCGATCATCGCCGCGCTGGAGGGCGAGTTGTCCTTCTACGGGCAGGTGTTCGGGTTCGTCCCGCCGGGAGTGCCGGTGCTGGAGCTGGCCCGATGAGATCTGCCCGGCTGCGTGCCGGGGGCACCGTGGCGCTCGTGGCGCCGTCAGGACCCGTACCGCAGGATCTGCTGGACGCCGCGGTGCCGGTGCTGCGGAGCTGGGGAGTGAAGCTGCGGGTCGGCGCCGGGGTGCGGACCGACGGCGGCGTCCCGGCGTATCTGGCCGCCCCGGACGAAGCGCGGGCGGCGGAATTCACTGCGGCGTGGCTGGATCCGGAGGTGCGCTGTGTGCTCGCCGCGCGCGGCGGTTACGGCGCGCAGCGGATGGTCGATCTCGTGGACTGGCCGGCGCTGGCGGCGGTGGAGCCGAAGATCCTGGCCGGTTCGAGCGACGTGACGGCGTTGCATCGCGCGGTGCACGCGCGGTGGGGGCTGGCCACGGTGCTCTCTCCGATGCCGGCGAGCGTGTTGTTCGACGAGGTCGCGTCGGAGCATCTGCGGCGGACGTTGTTCGAGCCGGAGCACACGCGGGTGCTGCGCGCTGCCGAGGCGGACGTGCTGGTGCCGGGGCGGGCGTCGGGGGTTCTGGTGGGTGGGAACCTGTCGCTGCTGGCCGCGGGGATCGGCACCGCCGAGCAGGGGTCGGCGCGGGAGGGGATCGTGTTGCTGGAGGACGTGACCGAGAGCGTGTACCGGATCGATCGGATGCTCACCCAGCTGCTGCGTTCGGGCTGGTTCGCCGGTGTACGCGGGATCGTGCTGGGTTCGTGGGCCGCGTGCGGGGATCCGGCGGAGATCCGGGCGCTGCTGGTTGAACGCCTGTCGCCGCTGGGGGTGCCGGTGCTGAGCGGCTTCGGGTTCGGGCACGTCGCGTCGTCGCCGACGATGCCGCTGGGCGTGCCCGCCTCGCTGGACACCGAGTTCGGCACGCTCACCCTCGACTCCCCCGCGCTGGCGTGATCGCATGCGCCTGTCCCCGGAGGAAGCCCGTACCCGCCTCGCCGCGGCCCGCGTGGCGAGGCTCGCCACCGCCGACGCCGGCGGGGTGCCGCATCTGGTTCCGGTGACCTTCGCGGTGCGGGAGGACACGATCGTCTTCGCCGTCGACCACAAACCCAAGAGCAGCACGGCATTGCGGCGGCTGGCGAACATCGCGGAGAACCCGGCGGTGTGCTTTCTGGCCGACGAGTACGACGAGGACTGGTCGCGGCTGTGGTGGGTCCGCGCGGACGGGGTGGCACACGTGGTCCCGGACGCGGAGCGGGAACCGTTCGTTGGCTGGCTGGTGGCGAAGTATCCGCAGTACGCGGAGCATCCGCCGGAACACGCGGTCGTCGCGACGGAGGTCCATACCTGGCGTGGCTGGGCTGGCTCCTGACGTGCGATTAGCTGCACAGGGCAGCAAGTTCACTGTGCAGCCACCCGGGTCGCGAAGCTGCTCAGCCCGCCGTGTCGAAGAGCAGCGCGATCGTCACGGCGCCGGGGTCGGGCACACCGACGGCGTGATCTCCGACGTAGCTCGCCCGGCCACGACGGGCGCGAATGCCTTCTGTGCTGCGCGCGCCCTTCTCCGCGGCGGCCGCGGCGGCCTTCAACGCCTCGGGCAGCGAAGCGCCCGGCCCCAGCGCGCGCACCGCGTCCGCGGCCGGGGACAACGCGTCGACCAGTGTCTTGTCGCCGACTTCGGCTTCTCCGACGCGCTGAATCGCCGCGAGACCCGCGGCGATGCCTTCCACGAGCGCGTCCGCGGTCAGCTCGGTGCCGGTGCTCTTGGCCAGCGCTTGGAACAGCAGCCCGAACAACGGGCCACTCGTGCCGCCGACCCGGTCGAGGAACACTGCGGCGGTGGCAGACAGGACGTCACCGGCCGATGCGGCCGTGGGCAGCCCGGCGAGTTCTGTCTGGACGAGTTTGACCGCACCGGCGATGTTGCCACCGAAGTCACCGTCACCGGCCGCCTGGTCGTAGGAGGTCAGGCGCGCTTCGGCGGCCAACGCCCGGTCGGCGAACCCGAGAATCCACTCGGACGTCGTGCTCATGCGCGCTCCTCGTTGATCCAGGCGGCGGTGTGGGCCGGGGCGTCCCACAGGGCGGTCAGTTCGTCGTCGGTGCGGGTGAGGGACAGGGAGAAGCCGCGCATGTCCAGCGCGGTCACCAGTGCACCGATCCGCTGCCGCTGCAGCACGATGCCGCGCGCGGACAGCGCCCGCGCGAAGCGGTCGTAGATGCCGTACAACTCCAGTGGCGTGACCGAGCCCAGGCCGTTGACCAGTGCGAGCACCCTCGCGCCGGATTCCAGCGACAGCGCGGAAACCAGCGTTTCGGCCAGGTCTGCGACCAACTCGTCGATCTTCACATTCTCCCGGATCCGGCCCGAGCGCTCGCCGTGGATGCCGACGCCGTACTCGACTGCACCAGCGGGCAACTCGAACGCCGGACTGCCGGTGCTCGGGGAGGTCTGCGCAGCGGCGGCGACCGCGATGCTGCGGCTCGCGTCGACGATCCGCTTCCCCAAGCCCTCCAGCTCGATCAGCGACCGGCCCTCGTCGGCCGCGGCACCGAGCAACTTCTCGACGATCACGGTGGCACCGGTGCCACGACGGCCAACGGCGATGTCCTCCGAGTCGGTGGCCACGTCGTCGTCCACAAGCACCCGCGCGCACGGGACGCCGTCGTGCTCCAGGCGTTCGGCGGCGATGCCGAAGTTGATCCGGTCGCCGGTGTAGTTCTTCACGATGTGCAGCACGCCACCGGGTTTCGCGACCGCGAGGGAGGCTTCGTAGACCTGCCGGTTGTGCGGGGACGCGAAGATCCGCCCCGGGCACGCGGCGTCGAGCATGCCCCGCCCGACGAACCCCCCGTGCATCGGCTCGTGCCCGGAACCACCGCCGGAAACGAGCGCGACCCTGCGGCCCGGCGCCGGGGCTGCCGCGGCGATGTAGCCGGGGTCGGCGGTGTGGGCGACGACCCCGGCGTGCGCACGGGCGAAACCGGCGAGCGCACCGTCGACGAGGTCGTCGGGCGAGTTCGCGAAGTAGCTCATCGAGCGGCTCCTAGCGGGTTGCTGCGCTATCGAAGGGGCGCTGCGACGCCTCGGGATGCGCGTCGGCGAAGTCGCCGCCGCGCATCCCGGGACCTGCCGCGGTCAGGCGAGCTTGACGTCGGCGGCCAGCAGCGCGGTCCGCAACGCGTCGCGCTCGGCGTCGGACACCGGGGTCAGCGGGGAGAGCCCGTGTCCGCCGTTGCGGCCCTGCAACGCGAGCGCCGCCTTGATCCGGACGGTCATGTTCGGACCGTCGATCGCGCGCCACACCGGCAGCTGCTTGTTGTGCAGTTCCAGCGCCGCCGCATGGTCGCCCCTCTGCACGGCGTCCCACTGTGCCAGGCACAGCTCGGGCACGACGGTGAGCGTCGCGCTGATCGCGCCCTGCGCGCCGAGGAGGTAACTCGGGTAGAGCAGGTCGTCCACCGCGGTGAAGACCTTGCCGCCCTTGGGGGCGAAGTGCAGCAGGTCGGCGAGCTGGTGGATGTTGCCGCCGGACTGCTTCACGCCGATCACGTTCGGCACCTCGTCCAGCACGCGCGCCACGGTGGTGGCCGGGATGAGCGCGTACGGGATGACGTTGTAGATCACGATCGGCAGGCCGGTTTCGCCGGCGATGCGGCGGTAGTACCCGACGGTGGTGTCCTCGTCCGGCTGGAACAGGTAGTGCACCGGCGTGACCTGGAGGGCGTCCACCCCGGTGGCGGCGATCGCCTTGCCATAGCGGATGACCTCCTTGGTGCTGTCGCGGATGATCCCGGCGATCACCGGCACCCGGCCCGCGGTCTCCTGCACCGCGGTCTCGGCGATCGCGACGGAGTCCTCCAGCGAGAGCATCTGGCCGTCGCCGGTGCTGCCGGTGACACACAGCCCGTGCACGCCGAGGTCGACGTGGTAGCGGACCTCCGCGCGCAGGGCCGCCAGGTCCGGCTCCTCGTCCTCGGTGAACGGGCTGACCAGCGGCGGGATGATGCCGTGCAGATCGAGGCTCATCGGAAGTCCTTTCCGGATAAGGGAAACGGTGCGGAGCGCACCCGGGGCCGAGTGGCGTGAACCAGCAGATGTAACCGGTGACATTTCTACCCTGAGCGACCACGGCCGGTCTGTCAAGAGGGTGCGCCCGCCTCAGCGGCCGGGGCGGTCACAGGAGCCGCGGATGTGGAACCGGGTCGGCAGCACGACGTCGGCGCCGCCGGTCTCGTCCCCCTCGAGCCGGGCGAAGAGCAGTTTTCCCGCCTCGGAGCCGATGTCGTAGGCAGGCTGCTCGATGGCGGTGATGGGCGGGTCGACGAACGGGAACAGGTCCGTGTCGTCGAAAGTGACCAGCGACAGGTCCGCCGGGATGCGCACGCCGCGCTCGCGGACCGCTTGCAGCGCACCGATGGCCAGCACGTTGTTGAACGAGAAGACCGCAGTGGGCCGCACCGCCAGGTCCAGCACCTCACGCATCGCGGCCAGACCGCCCTGCGTGCCCAGGAAACCCTCGCGCACGCACTCAGGACGCACGGTCAGGCCCGCCGTTTCGCACGCTTCGCGGAATCCGGCCAGCCGCTGCGCCGCGGTCGGCATCCCGGCCGGGCCGGAGATCATGCCCAGGTCGGTGTGGCCGAGGTCGATCAGGTGGCGCACGGCCTCCCTCGCCGCACTGAGACTGTCCGTGCGTACCAGCGGAATCTCGTCGAGGTCGGGCGGGCGGCGGTCGACGAAGACGGTCGGGATGCGGTTGCGGATCAGCCGTGAGACCCCCTCCCCCGCACCACTGGACGAAAGCAGCGCCACCGCGTCGACAGTGCGGCGCGCGAACGAGGCGAGGACCTGCGCCTCCCGGGCGGAATCGAAATCGGAGCTGGCGATGAGCACCTGGTAGCCGTGCCGGACGGCCACGTCCTCCAGGCCGCGGGCGACCTGCGCGGTGAAGGGGTTGGCGATGTCGGAGACGAGCAGGCCGAGCAGGCCGGTGCGGCCGCGCGAAAGGCTCGCGGCGACGCCGTTGCTCACGTAGTCCAGCTCCCGCACCGCGCGCAGCACGCGTTCAGTGCGGTCCGGGCTGACCGGCGTGCCGCCGTTGAGGACCCGCGCGACCGTCGCCGTGGAGACGCCGGCAGCTTTCGCGACGTCCCTGATGCTCACCATCCGTGCCTCCTCCGCTGCCGACGATTATGGCGTCCCGGCGGTTGACAGACCGAGCCGGCCCGCTCAGACTGCTCGCCAGATGTAACCGGTGACATTTCCTGGTGGTCCCCTTCAGAGCACAGCGAGGTGCCGGATGACAGTGGATGGCAGAGCGGACGGCACGACGTCCGCGCAGCGTGCGGCGGTGCCCGCCCGGCCGCGAGGCCGCAATGTCCGGTGGGCGGTGATCAGCGCGCTGACCGTGCTGACCATCACGAGCTATCTCGATCGCGGGAACCTCTCGGTGGCCGCCCCGGTGATCCGGGAGGACCTCGGGTTCAGTGCCACGCAGATGGGACTGGTGCTCTCGGCGTTCGTGTGGCCGTACGCGATCATGAACCTGCCCGCGGGCTGGGCGATCGACCGGTTCGGGCCGAAGGTGATCATGACCGTGGCCGCGGTGCTGTGGTCGATCGCCGGGGCAGCCACCGGGCTGGCCCGCAGTGTCGCGTCGTTCCTGGGGTTGCGGGTGGTGCTCGGGATGGCCGAGGCGCCGCTGTTCCCGGGCGCGTTGAAGGCGACCGACCAGTGGTTCCCGGATCACGAGAAGGCGCGGGCGACCAGTGTGTACATCGCCGCGACGCAGGTCGGGCTGGCGATCGCGCCGCCGATCACCACGGCGTTGCTGATCGCGGTGGACTGGGAGCTGATGTTCGTCCTGGTCGGTGCGCTGGGGCTGATCGGGGTGCTGTGCTGGTGGCTGGCGTATGAGAAGCCGTCGCGGCACCGGCGGGTCACCCGCGAGGAGCTGGACTACATCGAGCAGAACCAGAGCAACGCCCCGGCCGTGGCGGAGGGGGCGCCGGGGGTGGGCCGGCAGTGGGTCCGGTTGTTCCGGTATCCGACCATCTGGGCGATGATCATCGGCGGGTTCTGCCTGCAGTACGTGTTCTGGTTCTACATCACCTGGCTGCCGAGTTATCTGGAGTCGGCGCAGCATTTCTCGATCAGCGCGGCCGGGTTGCTCTCCGCGCTGCCGTATCTGGCCGGTGGGGTCGCGGTGGTGCTGGGTGGCCGGTTCTCCGACATGCTGGTGCGGCGAGGGATGCGCCCGATGGACGCCCGGCGCCGGACGATCGCGGGCGGGTCGCTGCTGACCGCGATCGCGTTGGGGGCCACCGCGTTGAGCACCAGCGCGGCGATGGCGGTCACGCTGCTGACGGCCGGGATGTTCACCTACAGCCTGACCACGGCGTCCTATTGGGCGCTGGCTTCCGATGTCGCGGAGACGTCCAGGATGGTCGGTTCGATCGGGAGTATCCAGAATTTCGGTGGTTTCCTCGGTGGTGCTTTCGCGCCGATCGCGACCGGGATGATCGTGGACCGGCTGGGCGGGTTCGTGCCCGCGCTGGTGGTGGCCGCGCTGTTGTTGCTGGTCAGTGTGGTCTCCTACGGATTCCTGGTGCGACGGAGGTTGCCGGTATGAGGCCGGATGTGGTGGTGGCCGGCGGTGGTTCGGCCGGGGTGGCGGCGGCGATCTCGGCCGCGGAGGAGGGTGCGCGCACGGTGCTGGTCGAGGCGTCCGGTTCGGTGGGCGGGACCTTGGCCTGGCAGTGGCTTGAGCATTCGGCGGGGTTTCACGACGTCGGTGGTGCGCAGGTGACCGGTGGTTTCGGGCAGCGGCTGGTGGATCGGCTGGTCGCGGCCGGTGCTTCGCCGGGGCATGTGCGTGACGACGTCGGCTACACCGCGACCCGGACGCCGGTGGATCATGCGTCGCTGGCGTTGCTGCAGTCGATCATGCTGGCGGAGGCGGGGGTTTCGGTGTGGCTGCAGTCCACGCCGTGTGGGTTGCGCCAGGACGGGGCGGGCATTGCCGAGCTGGAAGTGCAGACGCCGCAGGGGTTGCGGAGGGTGCCGTCCTCGGTGGTGGTCGATGCGACGGGTGACGCGGCGGTGGCTGCGCTGGCGGGTGCGCCGATGCAGCCCGACACCGCGGAGACGCAGCCCGCGTCGTTGTCGTTCAAGGTCGGTGGGGTCGATGGTGCGGGTCTGCTGGCTTATCTGCGCGCGCATCCGGAGGAGGTGCGGCCGGGCAGTGTGCTCGCGGAGGATTCCGCGGAGCACCTGAACGTGTGGGGGCTGGGCGGTTTGCTCGCGCAGGGCCGTGCGCGTGGGCTGCTTTCCTTGCACCGCACTGAATTGCATCTGGCGGCATGGCCGCGGCGGGGTGAGGTGGTGTTCAACGTGACCCGCACGCCGACGGCCGGTGACGACGCGTGGCTGGGCAGTGCGCATGCGCGGCTCGCGCGGCAGGTGCTGGAGGTCGTGGAGTGGTTGCGGGCGATGGTGCCGGGTTTCGCGCGGTGTTTCCTGACTGCGGTCGCGGACCGGGTCGGGGTCCGCGAGTCGCGGCGGGTCCTCGGTGCGTACACGATGACCGGCGCCGATGTGCATGGCGGCGCGGAGTTTCCGGATGCGATCGGGCGTGGCGCGTTTCCGGTGGACGTGCATTCGGCGACCGCGCCGGGGCTGTCGCACACCGACGCGGTCGGTACCGGGTATGCGATTCCGTTGCGGGCGCTGCAGGTTCCGGCGGTGCCGAACCTGCTGGTGGCCGGGCGGTGCCTGTCGTCTTCGCATGAGGCCAACGGGACTCTGCGGATCACGGCGACCTGTTTCGTCACCGGTGAGGCGGCAGGGGTGACCGCTGCGCTGGCCGCCGAGTCCGGTGTCGCGGCGGCGCTGATGGCGGCGCCGCCGGTGCAGGCGAGGTTGCGGGAACGGTCCGCGGTGCTGGCGCCCGTCGTCGCGAGTTCCTGACGACGGTCAGCCGCGGCCGGTGGGTGCGGGCTCCGGGAGGAACTCCTCCCGGGGCTTGCGCCATGCGGAGATCAGGCCGAGCGGGTCCGGGCGGAGCAGGGACGCCGCGGCGTACAGGCTGGCCACGACGACGACCGCGATGAACGTCCAGTCGTAGAGGGCCTGTTCCCCGGTCGGGTAGTAGACGAGGGTGACGAACACCGAGACCGCGACCACGGCGGAGAGGTTGCGCCGTTGCCAGGGGAACGCCGAGATCAGCACGAAGCCCCAGGTGAGGTACCAGGGCAGGGTGGGGGGCATGAGGATCGCGACGGCCAGCAGGGTGATCGCCGCGCGGTACACGGCCTCCTTGCCGCCGTTGCGCGAGAGCCACCATTGCCGGAGGCCGAACGCGACGAGCCCGACCATGGCGATCGCGCGGGCGATCGTGACGAACGGCGACGGGGGCACGTTCGCGACCAGGTGGATGAGGGTGTAGACGGCCTCGCCGATGCCGGTCGGGAAGTTGAGCCAGTTCGCGATCAGCTGGGGGGCGCTCAGGCCGGACCACCAGCCGAGGTTGAGCGAGCCGAGCGAGATCCAGGTGCCGGCGACGAACACCCCGAGGAACAGGGCGACCGAGGCGGCGCCCGCCTTGAGGAAGTTCCGCACCTTCGACGGGCCGGGGAGGTCCGCGGCCCACATCCAGACCAGGAACGGCAGCGCGACCGCGGCGGTCGGTTTGATCAGCATGCCGACGGTGACCAGCACGACCGCGATGACGTGCCGGCGTTCCAGTGCGGCAAGGACGCCGATGGCGAGGAAGCCGAGCATCATCAGGTCGTTGTGCGGGCCGCCGAAGAGGTGGATCACCATCATCGGGCTGGCCACCGCGACCCAGAGGGCGACGGGGAGCTTGCCGCCGAGGCGGGCGACCAGGCGGGGCAGCGCCCACAGCGTCATGCCGAGGCCGACGAGCAGGACCACGCGGGTGAGGACGACCCCGGCGATCATGTCGTCCTGGGTGATCGACACGATGCCCTTGGAGATCAGCAGGAACAGCGGCCCGTACGGGGCGGGGGTGGTCTGCCACAGGGGGTGCACGTTCTGCACGACGTTGGGCAGGACGCTGAGCTCGGCGGGGCCGTTGGCGTACGGGTCGAGCCCGTGGAGCAGCTGGGCACCCTGGGCGAGGTAGGAGAACACGTCGCGGGTGAACAGCGGCGGCGACACCAGCAGCGGCGCCATCCAGCAGAGCGCGGCGATCAGGATCGGGCGGCTGCCGATGCGCCCGGCGAGTGCGTAGCGGCCGAGCCGCACCCAGGCCCAGACGACGAGCGCGAAGCCGGTGTAGAGCAGGGCGTTGGCGAGCGCCCGGCCGTGGCCGTAGCGGATCCACGACAGGGGGCCGTGGCCGAGCACGGGGTCGCGGATGAGGATGCCACCGGCGCCGAGTGCCGCGAGCATGAGGAGGGTGCTTCCCACGGTGCCCATCGCGATGGTCCGGTACGGGAAACGCGAGATCGTGAGGAAGCCCCGGTCGGGGGTGCCCGCGGTCGGCTGCGCGGTGTCGGTCGTGGTGGCCATTTCGATCCTGGAGATTACCCGGTGAAGAAGAACGGCCCGCACGGGGCGGGCCGGAAATGGCTCTTCGGTCAGGTGTTCACCCCCGGTCGGAGGTCCCCTGCGGCGGAGTGGCCGCCGCCTCGTGGCGCGGTCCCGCCGGGCAGGGCCGCGAGCAGTGATGCGGTGTACTCGTGCCGGGGGTCCAGCAGGATCTGCTCGACGGTGCCGGTCTCGACGAGTTCGCCGTGGTACATCACCGCGACCCGGTCGGCGATGTTCCAGGCGAGGCCGAGGTCGTGGGTGATGACCAGGGCGGCGAGGCCGAGCCGGCGGCGCAGCCGCAGCAGCAGGGCGAGGATCTCGCCGCGTACGGACGCGTCGAGGGAGGCGACGGGTTCGTCGGCGACCAGGACGGCGGGTTGGAGGGCGAGCGCACCGGCGATGACCACGCGTTGGCGCTGGCCGCCGGACAGTTCGTGCGGGAGCCGGTCGAGGTAGGTGCCCGGCGGCCGTAGTTCGGCGGCTTCGAGGGCGTCGAGCACGATCGTGCGTTCGTGGGGCAGGCCGTGGATGCGGGGTCCTTCGGCGACCGCTTCGTACACGGTGTGTGCGGGGTTGAGGGCGCTGGCCGGGTCCTGCAGGACGAGCTGGACCTGTCGCCGGTAGGCGCGCAGGGCGCTGCCGCCGGACGGTACGGGCTCGCCGGCGTAGCGGACGGTGCCGGAGTCGGGGCGTTGCAGGCCGAGCAGGGTGCGGGCGAGCGTGGTCTTGCCGGAGCCGGATTGCCCGACGAGGGCGACGATCTCGTCGCGGTGGACGGCGAGGTCGACTCCGTTGACGGCGTGGATCCGGGTGCCGGTGCGGTCGCGGAAGCTCACGTGCAGGTTCTCCGCGGCGAGCAGGGGCGGCCCGGCGGCGCGGTTGTCCGGTTCGGGTGGCAGTGGGGTGGCGGTCGCCGGGGCGAAGCGGGAGACGGGGTCGCCGACGGTGGGGAACGCGGCGGCCAGCGCGCGGCTGTGTTCGTGGCGGGGCGCGGCCATGAGGTCGGCGCTGGGGCGTTCCTCGACGACTTCGCCGTCGTACATCACCGCGATGCGTTCGCAGGTGGAGGCGAGCACGGACAGGTCGTGGCTGATCATGATCAGGCCGATGCCGCGTTCGGCCACGAGTTTCGACAGGACCGACAGCACTTGCGCCTGCACCACGACGTCGAGCGCGGTGGTGGGCTCGTCCGCGATGATCAGCCGGGGTTCGCAGGCCAGTGCCATCGCGATCATCACGCGTTGTTTCTGGCCGCCGGACAGTTCGTGGGGGTAGGCGCTCGCGCGGCCGGCGGGCAGGCCGACCTGGTCGAGCAGTTCGGCGACGCGGGCTTGGAGCTGTGCTTCGGTGGGCTGCGCTCCCCCGGGCGGGTGCAGACGGATGGGCTCGGCGATCTGGTCGCCGACGCGGCGGACCGGGTTGAGCGCGTGCATCGCGCCCTGGAACACCACTGACGCTTCGGCCCAGCGGACCGCGCGCAGCCGTCCCCAGCGCATGGTCCGGACGTCTTCGCCGTCGAGCAGGATTTCGCCGGTGACGCGGGCGGTGCGGGGCAGCAGGCGGAGCACGCTCATCGCGACGGTGGATTTGCCGGAGCCGGACTCCCCCGCGATGCCGAGCGTGCCGCCCGCGTCGAGCCGGAGACCGACGCAGCGGGCCGCGGGGACCTCGGCATGGCCGGTGCGGTAGGTGACGCTGACGTCCTTGAGTTCCAGCAGCGGGGTCATTTCCCTCCTTTGAGCCGGGGGTTGAGCACTGTTTCCAGGCCCCGGCCGACGAGGGTGAACATCAGCACGACGAGCACGATCGCGATGCCCGGCGGCAGCAGGTTCCACCAGGCGCCGCGGGTGACGGCGCCGTTGTTGAGCGCGGTCTGCAGCATCCCGCCCCAGGAGATCGCGTTGGGGTCGCCGACGCCGAGGAAGGACAGAGTGGCGTCGGCGATCACCGAGTTGCCGACCACGAGGGTGGTGTTGGCCAGGACCAGCGGCAGCACGCCGGGCAGCACGTGCCGGCCGATCACGTGCCGGTGGCCGCCGCCGAGGGCGCGTGCTCGTTCGATGTAGGGGCGGCTTTCGATGGTGAGGGTCTGGGCGCGGACCAGGCGTGCGGTGCTGGGCCAGGCGGTGACGCCGATGGCGAGCACGATCGTCCACACTCCTCGCGGCAGGACCGCCGACAGGGCGATGGCGAGCACCAGTGAGGGCAGGACCAGGAAGAAGTCGGTGAACCGCAGCAGGATCGCCGACACCCAGCCGCCGAAGTGCGCGGCGGTGATCCCGATCAGGGTGCCGATGAAGACACTGAGCACGGTCGCGGCGAACCCGACGAGCAGCGAGATCCGGGTGCCCCACACGGTCATCAGCAGGACCGAGCGGCCGTCGATGTCGGTGCCCAGCCAGTACTGCCCGTCCGGTGGGCTGAGCGGGCGGCCGGTGGCGCGGGTGACGTCGAGACCCCCGGCGTCGCTGAACACCGGGAGCAGCAGGGCGAGCGCGACGGTCAGGGTGAGCAGGCAGAGGCCGGTGAGGGCGGCTTTGCGGGTGGCGAATTCGTGCCAGGTGCGGGCGATCCCGGCGCGGCGGCGGCTCCAGGCGATGGCGCGGGGGTTTTCCGCGGCGACTCCGGCGGTCATGTGGTACGCACCCTCGGGTCGAGCACGCGGTAGAGCAGTTCCGCGAGCAGGTTCATCAGCACCACGGCGCCGGCGAGGACCACGAAAACACCTTGCAGCACGGGCAGATCGGGTCCGTGCAGGGCGTCATAGGTGAGCTGGCCGAGGCCCGGCCAGCTGAACACCGCCTCCACCGTGACCGCGCCGGAGACCACCATGCCGAACTGCATGAACACCAGGGTCACGGTGGGCAGCAACGCGTTCGGCACCGCGTGGCGGCGGCGCACGAGGTCCTCGCGCAGGCCTTTCGCACGGGCGGTGACGAGGTAGTCGGCGTTCATTTCGCCGAGCAGCGAGGACCGCATCACCAGCATGTACTGCGCGTAGAACACGGCGAGCAGGGTCAGGCACGGCAGGATCAGGTGGTGCAGCACGTCGAGGGTCTGCGGGAGGAACCCGGGCGCGGCGTCCGGGGAGTGCATGCCGCGGCTGGGGAACAGGCCGCCGGTGGCCACGAGCAGCAGCAGGCCGAGCCAGAACTGCGGGACCGACCAGAGGGTGAGCGCGATCCCGGTCTGCGCGCGGTCGAAGAGGCTGTCGCGCCGCCAGGCCGCGCGGATGCCGAGCCACAGCCCGATCGCGACGGCGAGCACGGTCGCGCTGCCGACGAGCAGCACGGTGGGCCACAGCCGTTCGCCGATCATGTCCAGCACGGGGCGGCGTTCGATGTAGGACTCGCCGAAGTCGCCCTGGAACAGGCCGAGGAAGTAGTTCCCGAACTGGGCGAGGATCGGTTTGTCCAGGCCGAGCCGGTCACGTAGTTCGGCGATCTGGCCGGGGTCGGTGGGCCGGTCGCGGGCCATGAACGCGATCGGGTCGCCGGGCAGCAGCCGGAACAGGAAGAAGCCGAGCACGATCACCAGCACGATGCTCGCCGCCGCCTCGGCGGCCTTGACCACCACGAACCGCGCCGTGCCCGTCCCGCCGCGCTGCCCGTCCCGCCGGGAGTCCGTGAAGGGACCCTTCACGGACTCCGAGGCTGTGAAGGGACCCTTCACAGCCTTGTCGCCGGGGTGTCGTGAGAGATCGGGCATGGCTATTCCCGGTCGTCCATCGGGATGGCGCGGCGGCGGCCGAGTGTGTAGCCGCTGACGAAGAGCGCGGCGGCGGCCACGACGCCGAGCACGATCCAGAGCCCGGTGTTGGAGGCGCTGTCGCCGCTGCGGGCCACGGCCGGGGCCGCGCCGTAGACGCCCCAGTAGCCGGTCTGCTCCAGGATCGGGCCGTCGGGCTGGGGCTGCTTCCCGAAGGAGGAGAACCGGTCGGAGCGGTAGGCCTCAAGGGCGTTGTCGTAGTCCAGCACGACGTTGACCGCCTGGCTGTAGAGCCGGGCCTGCGCCTGTTTGACGTAGCCGGCGCGGGCCGCCGGGTCGGTTTCGGTGAGCTGCTGGGCGTAGAGCTGGTCGTATTGGGGGTCGCAGAAGAACGTGTCGGTGGTGCCGCCTTTGCCTTGCGCGTTCGGGCGGGCGGCGCAGGTGTGCAGGGACAGCGCGTAGTCCGGGTCGGGGTTGGTCGCGTAGCCGGAGATCGCGAGGTCGTAGTTGCCGGCGTTGGTGCGATCGTTGAGTTCCTCGTCGGAGACGAGTTCCTGTTTGACCGAGATGCCGATGTCGTGCAGCCAGCCGCTGACGTATTGGGCGACGCGCTGGTCGAATCCGCGGTTGGCATGCCCGGTCAGGCGCAGTTCGAGGCGGGCGCCGCCGGGCTCGGTGCGCAGGCCGTCGCCGCCTTTGCGGTAGCCGGCCGCGTCGAGGGCCGCGTTGGCCTTGGCGAGGTCGAAGCCGCGGGCCTGCTCAGGCGGCGGATCCCAGTGGTAGGCCTGGTAAATCGGCGGGATCACGCCGCCGCCGAGCTGGCCGTAGCCGCCCATCACCTTGTCCACGACGGTCTTCGGGTCGATCGCCTGCGCGATGGCCTGGCGCAGGCGGAGGTCCTTGAGCACGGGGTTGCCGTTGCCGATCGGCTGGTTCTGGGCGTTCTGCACGCCGAAGTTCAGGGTGATCTCGTTGTAGCGGCGGCCGGGTGCCTGGTTGGCGGCGATGTCCGGCCGGTCCTTGAGCGCGTCGAACTGGGTCGGGGTGAGCCGGTTGAGCACGTCGACTTCACCCTGTTTGAGCGCGTTAACCGCGGATTCGACGTCCTTGAACACGAGCAGCTGCAGCTCGTCGACCTTCGGCGCGCCACGCCAGTAGTCCTTGTTGGCGGCGAACTTGAGGTACTCGTTCTGCTTGTATTCGGTCAGCCGGTACGGCCCGTCGTCCACGCCGGCCACGGGCACGGTGTCGGTCTCGGGGGCGGTGAGGTCCTTGATCGGCGCCCAGACGTGCTCGGGCACGATCGGCACGTCGAGCAGGTCCAGGGTGGCCTGCACGGTCTTGGTCCTGATCACCAGCGTGGCGTCGTCCGGCGCGGTGACCGAGGCGAAGTTCGCGACGTAGTTGCCGTTGGCGGTGCGGGCGGTTTCGTCGGTGAGCATCCGGTTGAAGGTGAACGCGGGGTCTTTCGCGGTGATGGGCTGCCCGTCGGACCATTTCGCGCCCTGGCGGATCTTGAACGTCCAGGTCAGCTTGTCCGGGGAGATCCGCCAGGATTCCGCGAGGGCGGGCGCGGCGGTGGCCTTCTCCGCGGAGGGGATGGTGAGGAATTCGTAGATGAACCGGCCGACCTGGGTGGAGGCGGCCAGTGACGCGGTGAACGGGTTCAGGTGGTCGATCCCGGTGGTCAGCGCGACCCGCAGCACTTTCGGCTGCGCGGGCTCCTGGGCGGGTTGCTGGGCGGTGGCGATCCCGGCCGTCGGCAGCACCGCCAGCGTGCCGGCCGCCGCGATGGTGAAAACGCGCCGCACATGCCTCCGCACTGGCAGATCCCCCTGTCGTCCGGCCCCGGCCGCCCCTGAGGACGAAAAGTAACCACATACCGCGGTAACCCCGCAATATGTGACCGCACCGGTGCGTGTCCGATCGTTATGCGCGGGGACGGGATCACTAGAGTGCGCGCCATGCGGATCCTGATCTCGGCCGATATGGAAGGCGCGACCGGGGTCACCTGGACCGACGATGTCGTTCCGGGGACCTCCCAGTGGCAGCGGCTGCGGACCTTGTTCACCGGCGATGTGAACGCGGTGCTGGCCGGGCTGTTCGCGGCCGGCGCGGAGGACGTGCTGGTCAACGAGGCGCATTCGTCGCAGCGGAACCTGCTGCTGGAGGACCTCGATCCGCGGGCGCGGATGCTGACCGGCCGGCACAAGCCGCTGTCGATGATGCAGGGCGTGGATTCCGGTGTGGACGGTGCCGTGTTCCTCGGTTATCACGCCGGTGCCGGGTTCGACGGCGTGCTGTCGCACACCTATCTGGAGAACCAGATCACCGGCGTGTGGCTGGACGACGTGCCGGCCAGCGAGGGCAGGCTGAACGCGGCGCTGGCCGGCGAGTACGGCGTGCCGGTGGTGCTGGTCAGCGGCGACGATCACACCTGCGAAGACGCCCGCGAGTACGCGCCGGAGGCGGAACTGGTCGCGGTGAAGGAATGCGTGAGCCGGTACGCGGCGATCTGCCTGCCGCCGGCGCGGACCGCCGAACTGCTGACGACGGGCGCGCGGCAGGCGATGGCGCGGGCCGGGCAGGGCGAGCGGAACCCGGGACGGCACCGGATCGAGGTGGAGTTCGACGCGAGTCATCTGGCGCAGGCGACCGCGGTGATCCCGACGGTGGAACAGATCGGGGTGCGCCGGGTCGGGTTCGAGGCGCCGAGCATGACCGAGGCGATGAAGGCGTTCAAGGTGGTCACCGCGATCGCCGCGGGGGCGGTGCAGGGCATCTATGGCTGAGAGAGCACCGGCCGACGTCGTCGGGGTGTGTGCAGACCTGATCCGGTTCGACACCACCAACCACGGCGGCGGGGATGCCGCGGGGGAACGCGAAGCGGCCGAGTACGTGGCGGATTTCCTTGGCCGGTACGGGGTTTCCGCGCGGATCGTGGAGTCCGCGCCACGCCGGGCGAATGTGCTCGCCCGGATCCCGGGCACCGATCCGGCGCTGCCGGCGCTGCTGGTGCAGGGGCACCTGGACGTGGTGCCCGCGGGCGCGGCGGATTGGTCGGTGCCGCCGTTCTCCGGCGAAGTGCGCGACGGGTTCCTGTGGGGCCGCGGCGCGGTGGACATGAAGGATTTCTGCGCGATGGTGCTGGCCGCGGTGGCCGAAGGGCTGCGGCCGCGCCGTGACCTGGTGCTGGCGTTCGTCGCGGACGAGGAGGACCGCGGCGACTTCGGCGCGCATTGGCTGGTGGAGCGACATCCGTCGGTGTTCGAGGGCTGCGCGGCGGCGATCAGCGAGTCCGGCGGCTATTCCTGTCCGGTGCCCGCCGCCGACGGACGGACGGTGCGGCTCTACCCGGTCGGCACGGCCGAGCGGGGCACCGCGCACCTGCGGCTGACCGCGCGCGGGCGGGCCGGGCACGGGTCCCGGCCCAACGACGACAACGCGGTCGTCCGGATGGTCGAGGCGTTGCACCGGATCGCGTCGCATCGCTGGCCGGTGCGGCTGACCCCGGCCGTGCAGGCCTTCGTGGAGCGCACCGGCGCCGCGCTCGGCGTGCCGGTGGACCTGTCCTCCGGTGCGGCGGTGGAGGCGACGGTCGCGCGGCTCGGCGTGGCGGGTTCGCTGGTGCTGCCGACGATCCGCACCAGCACCACGCCGACGGTGCTCAACGCCGGCTACAAGGTGAACGTGATCCCGTCGACGGCCACGGCGCAGGTCGACGTGCGGCTGCTGCCCGGCGCGGAGGACGAGGTGTTCGCGGTGCTGGACGCGCTGCTCGGTCCGGGCGTGACGCGGGAGTTCATCACGCATCAGCCTCCGGTGCAGGCGCCGGTGGACTCGCCGTGGTTGGACGCGATGGCGGCCGCGCTGCGCGCCGAGGACCCGGACGCGGTCGTGGTGCCGTACTGCCTCGGCGGCGGAACGGACGCGAAGGCGTTCTCCCGGCTGGGAATCGCGTGTTACGGCTTCGCTCCCCTGGCGCTGCCGGAGGGGTTCCCGTACCGCGCGATGGCGCACGGCGTGGACGAGCGCGTGCCGGTGGACGGACTGCGGTTCGGACTGCGGGTCCTGAAGCGGTTCCTGGAATCCGCCTAGGCCGGTGCTAGGGCTGTGAAGGGCACCTTCACAGCCTCTACGTCCGTGAAGGGTCCCTTCACGGCTTTGAAGCGCGCGTGAGCGGGTGGGCTAGCGGGTGAATTCCGCCCACCAGAGCCGGCCGTCCTGGATCGGGGTCACGGAGTCCAGGGCGAGTCCGTCGCGGGCGAACGAGTCGAGTTCGGCGCGGTCGAGCAGCCACGGCGGTCCGGTGGGGAGGTCGACCTGTTCGGCGTTGGTAGTGCCGACCAGCAGCCGTCCGCCCGGGGCGACGAATCCGCCGATCGAGGCGATCGCGGCCGCGCGGACCTCCCGCGGCATCGACTGCACGGTGAGGTATTCGAAGACGAGGTCGAACGCGTGGAAGTACTCGGCGGGTGGTTCCAGCAGGTCGGCGGTGCGGTAGGAGACGACGGTGTCGGGGAACCGGTTCAGCACCGCTTTGATCGCGCTCGGCGAGACGTCGAAGGCCGAGGTCTGGTAGCCGGCTTCGCCCAGCAGCTCCGCGTCATAGCCCATTCCGCAGCCAACGACCAGCGCCCGCGCGCCGCCGCCCGGATGGGTGGCCACCCAGGTGGCGAGGTCCGGCGCCGCCTCGGTCCGCGCCCACGGGAGCACCGCGGCTCCGGCCTCGACATCGGCGTACAGCGGTTCGAACCAGCCGGTCGGGTCACCGGCGGCGAGTGCCTGCCCGGCCCGTGCGCGGGCGTCCTCGTCGGGATCGTGCGACATGGATTCCGTTATACCTGCGCGGGCCGCCGGCACTCGCGGATGGGTGAGCACGCCGGGTCGCACATCCGGGTGCAGCAGCCGGGCGCGTCCGGGGTTGTCCGTTTCGAGCCAAGATCCGCGACTGATCTTGACATCGATGTCACGACGGGTTTCGCTTCCGGGGCGCCGGAGCCCCCGAAGCAGGCGCGCCCGTTCCGACGAAGGGGGAGCAACGATGCCCCGAAGTGCGAGATCCTTGTCTGCCGCGCTGGCCGCGGCTGTGGTGGCGGCGGGGCTGGCCGCGCTGCCCGCGGCCGGTCCGGCCGTGGCGGCGGAGGCCGCGCCACCGGATTTCAGTTCTTCGTTCGAGCCCGGTGATCCGCAGCCCGCGCAGGACAGCGTGGACACCGGCGCGGCCGGGAAGCCTCGCGCCGCGGGGGTCACGGGCGACACGGTGATCAGCGCGAGCAGCGAGAATGCCGGTGCCGGTGAGGTCGCGGCCAATCTGGTCGACGGCAAGACCGCGACGAAGTGGCTCGCTCCCGCGCCGGCGGCCTGGGCGCAGGTGTCGCTGACCGCGCCGGGCACGATCACGCATTACGCGCTCACCTCGGCCAACGACTTCGCCGGCCGCGACCCGCAGGACTGGACGCTGCAGGGCAGCGCCGACGGAACGCACTGGGCCCAGCTGGACAAGCAGACCGGCCAGACGTTCGACGACCGGTTCCAGCGCAAGGAATACCGGCTCGCCGCCCCGAGCGCGGGCTATCGCTTCTACCGGCTCGACATCACCCGTAACCACGGTGACAACGCAGTGCAGCTGTCCGAACTGGAGCTGGGCGGGGCGACCCCGGCGAAGGTGCCGTACATGCGCAGCTTCACCGATTCCGGCCCGTCTGGCGGGTACACGAACAAGAACGGTGTCGGGTTCACCGGCAAGCAGGCTTTTCATTACGCGGGCACCCAGGCGGCGGGGCACGGCTACTCGTACAACAAGCTGTTCGACGTGCAGATCCCGGTAACCGCATCGACCGAGCTGTCCTACAAGGTGCAGCCGCAGTTCGTCGAGGGTGATCTGAAGTACCCGAGCACGAACGTGGCGCTGGATCTGGACTTCACCGATGGCACGCACCTGCGTGATCTGGGTGCGACCGACCAGTACGGGTTCGGGTTGAGCCCGCAGGGCCAGGGCGCAAGCAAGGTGCTGTACGCCAATCAGTGGAATCTGGTGCGCGCGGCGATCGGCCGGGTGGCGGCGGGCAAGACCATCTCCCGGGTCGTGCTCGGCTACGACAACCCGAGCGGTCCGGCCACGTTCGGCGGCTGGCTGGACGACGTGAAGATCTCCGCCACGCCGGTGCCGCCCGCCGGTACCCGGCCCAGCGACAACGTGCTGACCACCCGTGGCACGATGGCGAACGGGACGTTCTCCCGGGGCAACAACTTCCCGGCGACCGCGGTGCCGCACGGGTTCAACTTCTGGACCCCGGTGACCGACGCCGGTTCGGCGAGCTGGCTGTACAACTACCACTCGCAGAACAACGCGGACAATCTGCCGTCGCTGCAGGCGTTCGCGGTGAGCCACGAGCCGAGCCCGTGGATGGGTGACCGGCAGACCTTCCAGGTGATGCCCTCGGCCGCGGCGGGCGTGCCGGACGCGGACCGGAGCAAGCGCGCGCTGACGTTCACCCACGACAGCGAGGTCGCGCGGGCGCACTACTACGGGGTCACCTTCCAGAACGGGATCAAGACCGAGATCGCGCCCGCCGACCACGCGGCGATGATGCGATTCTCGTTCCCGGGCACCGATTCCAGCCTGATCTTCGACAACGTGACCAACGCCGGCGGGCTCACTCTCGACGCGGCGAACGGCACGTTGAGCGGGTACTCCGACGTCAAGAGCGGGCTGTCCGCGGGCGCTGGGCGGATGTTCGTCTACGCCACGTTCGACAAGCCGGTCCGCGCCGGCGGCAAGCTGACCGGGCAGGGCCGCGACAACGTCACCGGGTACCTGCGGTTCGACGCGAGCGCGGACAAGACCGTGACGATGCGGGTCGCGACCTCGCTGATCAGCGTGGATCAGGCGAAGAAGAACCTCGCGCAGGAGATCGCCCCGACCACGACGTTCGATGCGGTGCGCGGCGCGGCGCAGCAGGCCTGGGACAAGCAGCTCGGCGTGATCGAGGTGCAGGGCGCGTCCAAGGACCAGCTGGAAACCTTGTACTCCAACCTGTATCGACTGTTCCTGTACCCGAACGAGGGTGCCGAGAACACCGGCACCGCGCAGGCGCCGAAGTACCGGTACGCGAGCCCGGTGGCGGCCAAGGCCGGGCAGGACACGGCGACACAGACCGGGGCGAAGGTCGTCGACGGCCAGATCTATGTGAACAACGGCTTCTGGGACACCTATCGCACGACCTGGCCGGCGTATTCGCTGCTGACACCGGACATGGCGGGCAAGATGGCGGACGGTTTCGTGCAGCAGTACCGCGACAGCGGGTGGATCGCGCGGTGGTCCTCCCCCGGCTACGCGGACCTGATGACCGGCACGAGTTCCGACGTCGCGTTCTCCGATGCCTACCTCAAGGGCGTGTCGAACTTCGACGTGAAATCGGCCTACGACGCGGCGTTGAAGAACGCGACCGTGGCGCCGCCGAACTCCGCGGTCGGCCGCAAGGGACTGGACCAGTCGATTTTCCTCGGCTACACGCCGAACTCGACCGGTGAGGGCTTCTCCTGGGCGATCGAGGGCTACGTGAATGACTTCGGCATCGCGAATCTGTCGAAGAAGCTCTACGACCAGGCACCCGCGAACGATCCGCGCAAGGCCGAGTACCTGGAGAACTACCGGTATTTCACCAGCCGCGCGCAGCAGTACGTGCACCTGTTCGACCCGAGTACCGGGTTCTTCCAGGGCAAGGACGCCGCGGGCAAGTTCACCAAGCCGAAGGACCAGTACGACCCGCGGGCCTGGGGCGGGGACTACACCGAGACCGACGGCTGGAACATGGCGTTCACCGTGCCGCAGGACGGGCAGGGTCTGGCGAACCTCTACGGCGGCAAGGACAAGCTGGCCGCGAAGCTGGACCGGTTCTTCGCCGAGCCGGAGACCGCGACCTTCCCTGGCGGCTACGGCGGCGTGATCCACGAGATGCAGGAGGCACGGGACGTGCGGATGGGCCAGTACGGTCACTCCAACCAGCCCTCGCACCACCTGCTCTACATGTACGACTACGCGGGCCAGCCGTCGAAGACGCAGGCCAAGGTGCGGGAAGCACTGTCGCGGCTCTACACCGGCAGCGAGCTGGGTCAGGGCTACGCGGGTGACGAGGACAACGGCGAGATGTCCGCGTGGTACGTCTTCGGGGCGCTGGGCTTCTACCCGTTGCAGATGGGCAGCCCGAACTACGCGATCGGCTCGCCGCTGTTCACGAAGGCGACCGTGCACCTGCCCGGCGGGGACCTGGTGATCAACGCGCCGAAGAACTCCGCGAAGAACGTCTACGTCCAGGGCTTGAAGGTCAACGGCAAGGACTGGACCTCCACCTCGCTGCCGCAGGACGCCCTCGCCCACGGCGGGACGCTCGACTTCGACATGGGCCCGAACCCGTCGAAGTGGGGCACCGGCCCGGACGACACCCCGAAGTCGATCACCACCGGCGACGCGGTGCCCTCTCCCCTGCACGACGAGACCACCCCCGGCGCACTGTCTACTTCGGACGGTTCCGACGTGTCGGCGCTGGCGGACAACACCTCCCGCACCCAGGCGAAGGTGACCGGCACGATGCAGTACCAGCTGAAGTCCACCGACGAGGCGGTCACCGACTACACGCTGACCTCCGGCACCGGCGCGGGCGATCCGAAAAGCTGGGTGCTCAAGGGCTCCTACGACGGCAAGACCTGGGCGGTCGCCGATCAGCAGACCGGCCAGAGCTTCCCGTGGCGGCAGCAGACCAGGGCGTTCCAGGTGAAAAACCCGGCGCACTACGCCTACTACCGGCTCGAAGTCACCGAGACCACCGGCGGCACCGCGTCGCTGTCGGAGCTGGAGCTGCTGGGCCGGCCGGACGCGTCGTGCACGAAGACGCTGACCGGCGCGCAACACGGCCCGCTGACCGTGTCGAGCGGAGTCGTGTGCCTCAACGGCGCCACCGTCTCCGGCCCGGTCACAGTGTCACGCGGCGCGTCCCTGGTGGTGCGCGGTGGTGCGATCCACGGCCCCGTCTCCGCGACCGGCGCGGCGCAGGTCGTGCTCAACCGTACGAAGGTGAACGGCCCGGTCGCGATCACCGGGACGACCGGAACGACGTCGGTCGAGCTGACCGACATCTCCGGCCCGGTCACTCTCACCGGCAACGCCGGTCCGGTGCTCACCCGCAGTACCGTCCGCGGACCGCTGGCCTGCACCGGCAACTCGCCCGCCCCGACGGATCATGCCCTCGGCAACACTGTTCACGGCCCTTCCGCCGGGCAGTGCGCGAGGTTCTGATCCGCGGGTGAGCGGGTGAAGGGCGGTCCCTGTGCGCGGGGGCCGCCCTTCACGCATCATCGGGCACGCTCCCTACGATCAGATCGGAAGCCTCGAAGTGAAGATCCGCGCGATCCACATCTACGCCCATGACCTGCCGGTGAAGAACCCGCCTTTCGTCGTCTCCAGCGCGACGGTCTGGTCGTTGGATTCAACGCTGGTGCGTGTCGTCGCCGAGGACGGCACCGAGGGCTGGGGCGAGACCTGCCCCCTCGGCGGGACCTATGCCGAGGCCCACGCCGCCGGCGCCCGGACGGCCCTGACCGCGATGGCTCCCGGGCTGATCGGCGCGGAACTCTGGCCCCTGGCGCTGCATCGCAGGATGGACAGCCTGCTCAACGGGCACAACTATGCCAAGGCCGCCATCGACATCGCTGCCCACGACCTCATCGGCAAACGTCTCGGCGTGCGCGTCGCCGACCTGCTGGGAGGCGGCGCGGTGGAACGGGTACCGACCTATTACTCCACCGGCGTCGGCGACCCGGACGACGTCGCGCGGATCGCGAAGGAACGGAAAGCCGAAGGCTACCCACGCCTGCAGGTCAAGCTCGGCGGCCGCCCCGTCCAGCTTGACATCGAGACGCTGCGCAAGGTCTGGGAAGTGATCCGTGGCTCGGGCATGCGTCTCGCGGCCGACGGCAACCGCGGCTGGACCACGCGAGATGTCCTGCGCCTCAGCCGCGAATGTGCCGACATTCCCTTCGTCCTCGAACAGCCTTGCGACACCATCGAGGAACTGGCCCGGATTCGCCCGCTGGTCCGACAGCCGATCTATCTGGACGAAAGCGGGGTGAGCCTGAACACGGTGATCACCGCGGCCGGGACCGGGCTGGTGGACGGCTTCGGCATGAAGGTGACACGCCTCGGCGGGCTGATGCGGATGCGCGCCTTCCGGGATCTCTGCGACGCACGGAACCTGCCGCACACCAGCGACGACGCCTACGGCGGGGACGTGATCGCCGCCGCCTGCGTCCACCTGGGCGCCACGATCCGGCCCGACCTGAATGAAGGCGCCTGGATCGCGGCTCCCCTCATCGAGGGCCACTACGACCCGAAGGCCGGCCCCCGCGTCGAGGGCGGTCACATCACCTTGCCGGAAGGCCCCGGACTGGGTGTGACGCCGGACAAGGACCTCTTCGGCGATCCCGTCGCCAGTTTCTGACCTTGATGGAGTTCAGCGCGGCCCACTGGCCCACGAGACGGTGGGTGTCACACTCGCGCAGCGATTACCGTGGGACAGGTGATCACCACCGGGTTCTTCTCCTCGTTCGAGGCGGGTGATCCGCAACCGGTCGATCACGGAGCGTGTGTGGATCACGGGCCGTCACACTCACCCACCGCGAAGACCGGCGTCGGGTTCACCGGCCTGCGGGCGTTGCGCTACTCGGCGCACCCACGGACCGTTCTGTTCGAGGTGGACGTCCCGGTGACTGTCCACAGTGCACTGACGTATGTGGTCTTCCCGGCTTCCGACGGGCCGATCCCCAGCTACCGCAGCACGTACGTGGCTCTCGACGTCGAGTTCGACGACGGAAGCAGCGCCGGGTTCTCCGCCACCGCGCAGGGCGAAGCGAAGACGCTGTACGTCGACCAGTGGAACCTTGTACGGCGCCCGCTCGGTGCGTACGCAGGACGGCGGGTGCGGCGGATCGTTCTGCTCGTCGACCCACCCGGCGACGGCGACGTAACCGGCTGGCTCGACGACGTCCGCCTCGCAGACCATCCGTACACGCCCAAGGAGCCCGTCGACCACGTACGCACCACCCGCGGCACCCATTCGAGCAGCACGTTCTCCCGCGGCAACACCTTCCCGGCGACGGCGGTCCCGCACGGGTTCAACTTCTGGACCCCGATCACCGACGCCCGAGCACTGAACTGGTTCTACTCCTACCACCGCCACAACGACGAGACGAACCAGCCGCGGCTGCAGGCCCTCGGCGTCAGCCACCAGCCCAGCCCATGGATGGGCGACCGGCACACCTTCCACCTGATGCCCGGCACCGGCCCCGTCGAACCCCGCCCCGCCCGCCGCGCGCTCCCGTTCACCCACGACGACGAAACCGACCGCCCCTACCACTACGGCGTGCGATTCCGCACCGGAATCACCGCCGACCTCGCCCCGTCCGACCACGCCGCACTGGTCCGCTTCACCTTTCCCGGCAACCGCGGCTGGGTGCTGTTCGACAACGCCCGCAACCGCGGCGGCCTCCGCGTACACCCGGATACCGGCGTGGTCACCGGCCACACCTGGATCCGCAGCCGTCTCTCCGCCGGCGCCCGCCGCATGTACGTGTACGCCGAAGCCGACCAGCAACCCACCGGCGGTGCCCGAATCCGCCGCCCGTTCTGGCGGACCGTAACCGGCTACCTGGAATTCGCCGAACCCGAAGTGACGCTAAGGATCGCAACCTCCCTGATCAGCCTCGCCCAGGCGAAACGGAACCTCGAACTCGAAATCCCCGCCGGCACCACCTTCGACGACGTACGCACACGCGCCCGCGACCAATGGCAGGACGTCCTCAACCGCGTCGAACTCGAAGGCGCCTCAGAAGACGAACTCACCACCTTCTACTCCTGCCTCTACCGACTGTTCCTCTACCCCAACCGCGCCCACGAGAACACCCCACGCGGCACACGCCACGCCAGCCCCGTCGTACGCAGCCTCCGCCCCAGCACACGACGACGAACCGGCGCGAAAGTCGTCGACGGCGAGCTGTACGTCAACAACGGCTTCTGGGACACCTACCGCACCACCTGGCCCGCGTACGCACTCCTCGCACCACAACAATGCGGCCGGATGATCGACGGCTTCGTCCAGCAATACCGCGAAGGCGGCTGGATCGCACGCTGGTCCTCCCCCGGCTACGCCGACCTCATGACCGGCACCAGCTCCGACGCCGCCTTCGCCGACGCGCACCTCAAAGGCGTCCGAAACTTCGACATCGAAGCCGCGTACGAGGCCGCACTCAAGAACGCCACCGTCGCCCCACCCCGACGCAGCGTCGGACGCAAAGGACTCGACCGTTCGCCCTTCCTCGGCTACACCCCCACCACCGTCCGAGAAGGACTCTCCTGGGCACTCGAAGGCTGCCTGAACGACTACGCTCTCGCCAACCTCTCCGACGCCCTCGCCCACGAAGCCACCGGAGACCGCGCACGCCGCTACGCCGACAACGCCACCTACCTCCGCCAACGCGCCCAGCACTACGTACACCACTTCGACCCGCGCATCGGCTTCTTCCAAGGCCGCACCCCCGACGGCGCACCGCACTACCCCGCCGAGGGCTACGACCCCGAAGCTTGGGGAGACGACTTCGTCGAGACCAACGCCTGGAACACCGCCTTCTCCGCACCACACGACGCCCCCGGCCTCACCGCCCTCCACGACGGCCCCCACCGCCTCGAAGCGAAACTCGACGAATTCTTCCGCACCCCCGAGACCGGACACGGCGGCCGCATCCACGAAATGACCGAAGCCCGCGACGTCCGCATGGGCCAATACGGCCACTCCAACCAGCCCTCCCACCACATCCCCTTCATCTACGCCTACGCCGGCGCACCCGCCAAACTGCAACGCACCGTCCGCGAAGTCCTCCGCCGCCTCTACCTCGGCAGCGAACTCGGCCAGGGCTACCCCGGAGACGAAGACAACGGCGAAATGTCCGCCTGGTACGTCTTCACCGCCCTCGGCCTCTACCCCCTCACCATCGGCAGCCCGCACTACATCGCGTGCGCACCACTGTTCCGCACCGCCACCCTGCACCTCGACAACGGAAAAGACCTGGTGATCCGCGCACCCCACGCCGGCACCGACACCCCGTACGTACACGGCCTCACCATCAACGGCCAACCCCACGCCACAGCCACCCTCAACCACACCACCCTCACCAACGGCGCCGTACTCGAATTCGACCTCCGCACCCACCCCGGCACCTGGGCAACCGAACCAGCCACCCCCACCCTGCCAACCCCACTCACCGACCTCACCGGCACCGCCTACAGCCCCCACGGCCGAACATACGCCCTCACCGACAACACCAGCCGCACCGAAGCAACCTTCCGCACCCGAACACCCACCCTAGAATTCACCGTCGCCGGCCACCCCCGCGAAGTCGTCCTCTACACCCTCACCTCCGGCCACCACGGCAGCCACCCCACCGCCTGGACCCTCGAAGGCCGCAACGACCGCCACCACTGGCAAACCCTCGACACCCGCACCGGCGAACACTTCCCCTGGCCCCGCCAAACCCGCCCCTTCACCCTCCCCACCCCCACCGCCTGCCGCCACTACCGGCTCCGCATCACCGCCACCAGCGGACGCCAAGCCCTCACCCTCGCCCAATGGGAGCTCCTCGCCCGATGACCGCCCACCTCCGCACCACCCTCACCACCTTCACCGACCGCCTCGCCGCAGCCGACCCCGGCCTCTCCCGCCTCCGCCTGGCCACCTCCGCCGTCCTCGGCATCGTCCTCGCCATCGCCGCCCTCATCCCCCTGCACTACCCCCTGACCACCTCCCTCGTCGCCGCCATCGCCGCCATGCTCAGCGCCTTCACCATCAACGACACCACCACCCGCGGCCAAGCCACCACCCTCGCCCTCGCCGCACCCCTCGGCGCCGCCACCATCACCGCCGCCTGCCTCAGCACCCTCCACCACCCCCTCGACACCATCCTCTTCGTCCTGCTCATCTTCGTCGCGGTCTACGTCCAGCGATTCGGCCCCCGCGGCACCGCACTCGGCTCCATCGCGTTCTTCCTCTTCTTCTTCCCGATGTTCCTGCAAACCCACCCCACCCAGCTCCCCCAGCTGATCATCGCCCTGCTCACCGGCCTCGCCGCCAACGCCGTCGTCCGCTTCCTCCTCCTGCGCCACAACGCCGAAACCGAACTCGTCCGCATCCGCCGCGCCTTCCGCACCCGCGTCGCCGCCGCCGTCCGCGCCACCGAAGCCACCCTCACCCACGGCCGCAGCGACCGCACCGACCGCCAGATCCGCACCGCACTCGCCCGCCTCCACGAAACCGTCCTCCTCATCGAGGACAACGCCCCCGACGTCATCGGCCCCCACGAAGCCGACCAGCTCCGCCGCCGCGCCATCGAAGTCGAACTCGCCGTCGGCTGGCTCACCATCACCGCCCGCCGCACCGCCACCCACCCCCTGCCCGCCGAAGTCACCGAAGACCTCGTCACCCGCCTCGCCCGCTTCCGCTCCCTGATGGAACGCGACCCCCGCGAACTCCCCCTCATCAGCCAAACCGGCGAATACAGCCGCATGCTCGTCGAAGGCAGCCGCATCGACGACCACGCCCGCCCCGGCGACGGCGTCCGCAAAGCACTCGCCGAACTCGCCGTCGCCGACGACCGCGCCCAGCGCGTCGCCACCCACGCCACCGAAACCCCCACCCCCGGACAAGACCCCGAACCCACCAGAATCCTCACCTACGACAACCAGACCCGCAGCGCCATCCAAGCCGTCCTCGGCGGCGGCCTCGCCGTCCTCGCCGGCCAGCTCATCTCCCCCCAACGCTGGTACTGGGCCGTCCTCACCGTCTTCGTCGTGTTCGTCGGCACCTCCAGCACCGGCGCCCGCTTCGTCAAAGGCCTCCGCCGCACCGGCGGCACCCTCCTCGGCATCGTCGGCGGCGTCGCACTCGCCTTCCTGGTCAGCGGCAACACCCCCGCCATCCTCGCCCTCACCGCGGCCTGCGTGTTCGGCATGGTCTACACCTCCCGCGTCTCCCAGTTCCTGATGTCCTTCTTCGTCACCGCCATGCTCGGCCTGCTCTACCGCCTGCTCGGCACCTTCAGCATCGAAGTCCTCTGGATCCGCGTCGCCGAAACCGCCGCCGGCGCCGCCTGCGGCCTGCTCGCCGCCGTCGTCGTGGTCCCCGTCCGCACCCGCGCCGTCATGCTCGACGACATCGCCACCACCCTCGACGAACTCCGCGAATTCCTCACCTCCGCCGCCGAAGTCATGTCCGGCCGCGAAAACCTCAACATCATCGAACTGTCCCGCGACCTCGACCGCGCCGTCGAACAGGTCCGCACCACCATCGAACCCCTCACCCACCCCATCAACCTGCGCAGCGCCCGCCGCGACTACGGCTGGCACGTCCTGACCACCCTCGAAGGCATCGCCTTCCGCGCCCGCCACGTCGCCGCCCGCACCCAGCCCGGCCAGCTCACCGGCCCCGACACCGAACGTCTCGACCGCTTCACCGGCCGCATCGGCGCCAACATCGACCGCATCCACGAAGCCCTCACCCACCCCGGCACCCCCGGCCCCACCCTCGTCCGCGACGACGGCACCCCGGTCTCCGACCGCATCGACGACGCCGAGACCCGCGCCGTGCTCTCCAGCCTCAGCCACCTCGACGAAGGCCTCATCGCCCTCGGCCGCGTCTTCGGCGTCGAAGCCACCGACCCGCCCGTCCACCGCGCGGCCGGAGAGTGACTGGACGCACCCGGACGCCAGGGGCCGGGGAGGCTAGCATCCAAGTACTAGCCAATGTCGTCTCGAGCTGGAGAACCCGCTATGACCCAAGCCCCTGTCAACGTCACCGTCACCGGCGCGGCCGGCCAGATCGGTTACGCGCTGCTGTTCCGGATCGCCTCCGGTCAGCTGCTCGGCGCCGACACCCCGGTGAAACTGCGCCTCCTGGAAATCCCCCAGGCGGTCAAGGCGGCTGAGGGCACCGCGATGGAACTCGACGACGGCGCGTTCGGGCTTCTGGCCGGCATCGACATCTTCGACGACCCGAAGCAGGCCTTCGCCGGCACCAACATCGGCCTGCTGGTCGGCGCCCGCCCCCGCAGCAAGGGCATGGAGCGCGGCGACCTGCTCGAGGCCAACGGCGGCATCTTCAAGCCCCAGGGCGAGGCCATCAACGCCGGCGCGGCCGACGACATCCGCGTCCTGGTGGTCGGCAACCCGGCCAACACCAACGCCCTGATCGCCCAGTCGCACGCCCCCGACGTGCCGGCCGAGCGCTTCACCGCGATGACCCGCCTCGACCACAACCGCGCACTGGCCCAGCTGGCCAAGAAGCTCGGCGTGGCCGTGACCGACCTGAAGAAGGTCGCGATCTGGGGCAACCACTCCGCCACCCAGTACCCCTCGGTACAGCACGCCGAGGTCGGCGGCAAGAACGTCGCCGAGACCATCAACGACCAGGCTTGGCTCGCGGACACCTTCATCCCGACCGTCGCCAAGCGCGGCGCCGCGATCATCGAGGCCCGCGGCCTCTCCTCCGCGGCGTCGGCGGCCTCGGCCGCCATCGACCACGTGCACACCTGGGTCAACGGCACCCCCGAGGGCGACTGGACCTCCGCCGGCGTCGTCTCCGACGGCTCCTACGGCGTGCCGGAAGGCCTCATCTCGTCCTTCCCGGTCACCGCCAAGGACGGCAGGTACGAGATCGTGCAGGGCCTGGAGATCGACGAGTTCTCCCGCCCCCGCATCGACGCCTCCGTCGCCGAACTGGCCGAGGAACGCGACGCGGTGCGCAAGCTCGGTCTGATCTGAGCCGACCCGGTCATAGCTCACCGAGGCCCCACTGGCATTGCGCCAGGTGGGGCCTCGGTTGTCTTAGCGGGTTTTGGTGGTGATGTGGTGTGGTGTGTGGCCGGATGGTACGTGGTACATCCCCGGACCGTATAGGGTGTTATACACCTCCGGGAAGACCGGGGCGGATCAATCACCGTCGCAGGCCGGATAGCCGGAAACGGTGTTCCCACGCTCGGCTTCGTCTGCCCTGTCCGGCCCCGGCTAGCGTCACCCTTCGGGAATCCGCACATGAGAAGGCAGTCCGCGCGATGACGACGGCGATCCCCAAGAAGCCAGCCAAGAAACCCCTCCCCCGACTCCCCGAGGCCGAGCAGCTCCCCTCCAAGCACTGGCGCGGCCTTTGCCTGGAACTCGATCCCGCAGGATGGAGGCCCTGGTGAGTGTGATCTTCCCCGGGGATGGGACGGAACCGTGAATAGCCGGAATCCGTCCTGGCTAGAGTGACTACCCGGGCACTCGGCGTGCCTGACACGGGATATCCCGGCACTGGCTTACGCGGGGAGGCGTACTGCATGGCTGACACGAAACACGGCGGGACATACGGCACCGACTGGGTGACGAGCTTCGGACAAGCCGTGACCGGCGGCGGCTACTCGTTCGACAAGCAGACTCTGAAGCACATCGCGAAAGAGTTCGAGGAGCTGGCTGTCGAGTTCGACCGCGACGTCGAATACGCACAGGTCATCGCTCGTACCCGGCCACCGGGTCAGGACATCGCCAGCCGCGACAACGCGGGCGTGTTCCGCAACTCCGGCGATGCACTGGTTAAGTCGCTCAAGGCCCGCGCGGACTACTGCCGGAACCAATCGGACAAGTTTCGTACAGCACTCGGCAAGTACGCGACCGCGGAAGACACCCACGCGACCGAGGTAAAGAACACCGGGGGAAGTCTGTGAAGCGCGTCGTCGCGCTGGCCGGTGTCGCACTGTTCGCACTGTTCGCACTGGCTGGCTGCTCGTCCCCCACGCCCGGGAATGCAACCCCGAGCACATCCGCACCGGCTGACAGCGTGCCGGCGACCAGCGTCAGCAGCGACGCCGGTCAGGTTCCTGGGCCAGGTGTCCCGAAGGTGCAAAACCCGATCGACACCGCCCAGGTCGCGAAGAACCCCTGCTCCTCTCTGACCGACGATCAGGCGAACGGATTGTTCGGCGGCCCTTTGCCGGGCGACCCCGATCTCCATTCGCCCGCGGGGCCAGCCTGCAACTGGGATGGCGGATCGGCGCACGGCTACGCGCGGGTCGGCGTGATCGTCACCAACGTCGCCCCGCAGGGGTTGACGTCGGTCTACGCGTCGAAGGGAACGTCGTACAAGTATTTCCAGCCGCTCGCACCGGTCGGCGGATACCCGGCCGTCGCGTACGACGTGTCGGCAGAGCGAAGCCCGGGCGAGTGCAACATGGCTGTGGGCATCAGCGACACGCAGGTGATCGACATTGCGGTCCGGCAGCAGAAGTCTCGAATCGGCTCGAAAGAGCCGTGTGTGTCCGCTCAAGAGGTGGCTGTGATGGTCATCGGAAATATTCGTGGGGGACAGTGATGGCCGGCGAGGTCTTGAGTGCTGCCGACATCTATCAGCAACTCACCACCGGCGAAGGTGCCCAGTCGCTTGGCGAGACACACGAGTGAGGTTCACCCCGAACGGTGGACAGGGGCTTATGGGGTTTCAGGCAGCCATGCGGAGTGACTGCTCGAAGGTGTCGGGACTGAGCATCCCGATCGAGGAGTGCCGCCGCACACTGTTGTAGAACTTCACCCAATTGTCAACCGCAGCAACGAGTTCCGACTT
>NZ_QZFV01000066.1:0-101678 GCF_003600245.1 Amycolatopsis panacis | reverse complement strand
CGTGGGGGCCCTTCACGGACTCAGAGTCCGTGAAGGGACCCTTCACAGCGCCACCTGATCGGTCAAGGAACCCTTCAATCGTGGTTTCCGTTGACGAGGGCGGACAGAAGAGCGGCGTGGGCCTGCGCTGCCGCCTCTCGCACGGAGGGCACGCAGCCGGCGAGCGGACCTTCGGGAGACCAGGCGAGGACCAGCGTCGAGATCGTCGCCGGGCAGCGCAGCGGACGGTAGGCAGTGCCGCGGACAGGCGCGGTCGGCGGCGGCGTCACGGTGAGGATCCCGGCGCCGTGGCCCAGGCTCAGCGCCGCCCATTCGCGGTCCGCGTAACAGAATCGCGGGTCGGCGCCGGCGTCGGAGAAGGCGGCGAGCACGGTCCTCGTCATCGGCTGCACGATCTGGTCGAGCAGGACGCATCGGTGCCCGGAGAGCATCGAAGGCGTGAGCGAGTCGGGCACGCCGAGCGCGTGCCCCGGCGGAATACCGACGACCAGCGGCTCGGTGGCCACCGGTGCCGAGGCGAAGGTACCCGGCACGACGGGGCCGCCCGCACCGTTCTGGCGCAACACCAGCAGATCCAGCTCGTCACGCAGCAGTGCCTCGACCAGCTCGGTACCCGGTTCGGCGACCCGCACGGACAGGTCGGCGCCGGGTTTGCGGGCATGGACCTCCCGCACCAGCCGGGGCAGCACCGGGGTGGCGACCGCGCCGATCCGGATCAGGTCCGGTGCCGATTCGACGCTCGCCTGCGCCGCGGCGAGCATCCGGTCGAACTGCGGCACCGCGACCGCGGCGTGTTCCAGCAGCCGCTCGCCGGTCTCGGTGAACAGGTTCCCGGCCGTGCCGTCGGTCAGCAGCACGGAGCCGATCGTCCGTTCCAGCCGGTGAATCCGCTGCCGCAGCGTCGCCGGGGTGATGCCGAGCGCGGCCGCGGCCGCGGGCACGCTCCCGGCATCGGCGACCGCGACGAGGATCCGCAGCTGCCGCAGCTCGATGTCCACTGTGGACCCGGTGGCCGTCAGCTCGTCCGGGCGGCCAGCCGCGGCCGGCTTTCCCCGGACACGCGCTTGCCGCCACGCGGCCGGTAGGCCTCGCCGATCACCTCGGCCAGCCGCTCGACGCCGGGGGCGATGCGGCTGTCCTCGCGGTAGAGCAGGAAGTGACTGGTCCGGACCAGCAGCTCCGGGAGGGGCCGGTGCACGACGCCCGGCGCGAGCGGACGCGTCGACTGGATGAGCGTGATGTCGCCTTGGTGGCGAACGATTTCGTCACGCGGGCCGGAGACCGGCACATGGTGGGCGATCACCGGCGAGAAGCCGAACGGGCCGCACACCCTGGCGAGGAACTCGCGGCAGCGATCGGGCCCGGTCGAGGAGATCCAGCGCTCGTGTTCCAGCTCGGCGAAACGCACCGAGGGCCGCGCGGCGAGCGGATGCCACTGCGGCAGCATCACCGACAGCGGCTCGTCGGCGAGGTCGATCCGGCCGGTGTTGGCCGGCAGCGGCACCGGGCACTGCTCGGACAGCACCGCGAGGTCGAGTTCCCCGCGGCCGAACCAGCAGAGCATCTCGGAGGTGGAGCCCGCGGTCCGGATCTCGGCCCGGTCGCCGAAGCCGGTGACCTCCAGCGCGTCCAGCAAATGGCCAGACAGCGTGGTTTCCGACCAGCCGACGCGCAGGGCGCCGTCCCGCTGAGCGCGCAGGTGCGAGAGATCCGCGCCGATGCGGGCCGTGCGCGCGAGGATGCCGTCCGCGTAGTCGAGGATCAGCCGCCCGAACGGCGTGACACGGACACCGGTGCGATCCCGGTCGAACAGCGACCGGCCCAGCGACTCCTCGATCCTGCGCAGCTCACGGCTGAGCGCGGGCTGCGGCAGCACCAGTTCGGCGGCCGCGCGGTTGAGGCTGCCGGCCCTGGCGATCACCTGGAGGTGGCGCAGATGCTTCAGTTCCAGCTCCATGATCATGCACGGTAAGGCAATTCCGGGCGTACCTGCACCGGACGAAAGTGGGACAGGCACCCGACCAAAGTAGTAAAGACTCGCAGTCCCCGGTGCGCCCGGTTCCCGTGCCACGGCATAACCCACTGGCATTACCGGCCTCCGCGGCCCCTGGGCACAGTGATGCCACCACTGCACCACCGTCGGCGGAAATCACCGAAGCGAGACCCCAGAAAGGGGCGCTTTCATGTTCGACGCGACTCCGCTGTCGTCCGGCTGTGCCCGGCTATTTCCCGGCGTGCCGCACGTCTGCATCGGCGTGAGCCCGTTCAACGGGTATTTCACCGCCGAGCGGCTGATCCGGCTCGCCGAGTGGACCGTGGAGCACTTCGCCGACTTCCACTTCTTCGTCCCCGACGACGTCACGGCCTACACACTCGAAGCGCTGGGCTATCCGCCCGCACGGGCGAGACAGAAGGCCCATCGTCAGTCCTGCCACGTGCACAACAAGATCGCCGCCGCGCTGACCGCCGCCGGCGTGCCCGATCCGGCGAGCCGGATCCTCGGCATGACACGGTTGCGGGAGCTGCCCGCCTACCGCCGCGTCGCCCGGGAAGCGGAGCGGCTCTTCGATACCGACGTCGCTTTCCGGTCCGCCTGTTACGGCGCGTCCACCTGGGTTCTGCAGAACAAAGTCGGAAATCCGCCCGGCGACGACGCACTGCGGCTCGCGGTCCGGTACTTTCTCGCCGAACTGCCGTTGTTCGCCGCCTCCGGGGCGATCACCGGGAACTCCCGCTCGATGTTCGCCTACCACCAGCGGGTGCCGTTTCTGGAGAAGTTCTTCGACGGCGAATTCGCCCTCCGGCCCGATCCTGGCCAGGGCTTTCTCGTGGTGCGGGAAAGCGCGCTGGAAGTGACCGGGCCATGACCGATCGCCACGACGATTATTCCCTGACCCGGGTCCCCGAAACCGCCCGCCGGTCCTGGCCGTCGGTCGCGATCCAGCGGTTCGGCCAGGTCTCCTCCTTCCAGCAGTTCATCGTCGGTGCCCTGCTCGGCTACGGCATGCCGTTCTGGCAGGCGGTCCTGGCCATCACGATCGGTTCGGTGCTGCTGGAAGTGATCACCGTGCTGCTCGGCATCGCCGGGGTACGCGAAGGCCTGTCGACCTCGGTGCTCGCGCGCTGGGCGGGCTTCGGCCGCAAGGGCTCCGCGCTCGTCGGCCTGCTGGTGGCGGTGAGTCTCGCGGGCTGGTTCGGCGTGCAGAACGGCGTCTTCGCGCACGGCATGCACGCCCTCGGCGGCGGTGTGCCGGAGTGGGTGTGGGCGGTGCTGGGCGGCGTCGTGATCACCGTGATCACCGTCTACGGCTTCCGGCTCATGGCCTGGACGGCCTACCTGACCGTGCCCGCTTTCCTTGTGCTGGCCGGGTATTCCGTGATCGACACGCTGAGCAGCCACGAACTCGGCGACCTGGTGTCCACACCGCCGCCGGGCCCGCCGCTGTCCCTCGGCGCGGCGACCACGCTCGTGTCCGGGGCGTTCATCCTCGGCGCGCTGATGACCCCGGACATGACCCGGTTCAACCGCACGACCGGCGACGTCGTCAAGCAGACGCTGATCAGCGTGACGCTCGGCGAATACCTGATCGGGCTGATCGGCGTTCTGCTCGCGCACGCCACGGCGACTTCCGACATCGTTGGCATCATCACCTCCTCGTCGGGCGTGCTGGGCACACTGGTGCTGGCCACCGCGATCCTCAAGATCAACGACTGGAACCTGTACTCCTCGTCGCTGGGCCTGGTCAACGTCGTCGACGTGCTGTTCGGCCGGAAGGTCAGCCGGGTGCGGGTCGTGCTGCTGCTCGGCGCGCTCGGCACCGCCGCGTCCGCGCTCGGCATCGCCGACGACTTCGAGGGTTTCCTCACCGCCGTCGGCGTGCTCACACCGCCGGTCGCCGGGGTGCTCATCGCGGAGTACTTCGTCATCCGCACCTGCCGTCCGGCCTTCGACGCACTGCGCGCCGGCCGTCAAGTGCCCGGACGGCAACGCGACTGGGCCCCGGCCGCGCTGGTCAGCTGGGGGCTCGGCTCGGCGTGCGGGCACTTCCTCGATTTCGGGATTCCCACGATCAATTCGGTGGTCGTGGCGTTCGCCAGCTACCTCGCGGCGTGCCTGCTCCTGCGGGCCCGCCGCCGGACTCCGGAAGGAACGGACATGGTGCCGCTGATCGGCCGCGAAGAACTCAAACGCGCGATGGACGAGGGCACGGTCGTCGTGGTCGACACGATGCCGGTCGACTACTACGCGCGCGAACACCTGCCCGGCGCCCGCAACATCCCGGGCTTCCCCTACGAACGCGCGGCGGAATTCACCGACGAGCACGCGCCGGCCGTGGTCCCGGACAAGGCCGCCACGATCGTCGTCTACTGCGCCAACACCCCGTGCCGCAACAGCGAGTTCGTCGGCGCCCGGCTGATCGAACTCGGTTACACCGACGTCCGGAAGTACCGCGAGGGGATCGAGGACTGGGTGGCCGCCGGGCACGCCACCGAGTCCGGCCACCAGCACCCGGCGCCCCCCGCGTCGGTTCCGGTCAACCACACCGAGTAAAGGAGAGAGAATGGGAACCAGGATTCGCTCGGCGGCGGCCGCGGTCGCGATGGCGGCGGGACTGCTCGGCGGCGTGGCGGTCACCCCGGCGCTCGCCACCCAGGCGCCGTCCTCGGTCGCGCCGCAGGAGGGCAGCGTCATCGACGTGACCTCGGCGAACTACGACCAGGTCATGGAGATGTCCAAGACCAAGCACGTGGTGCTCGACTTCTTCGCCTCCTGGTGCGGGCCCTGCCAGAAGATGGCTCCGTACCTGGAGAAGTACCACGCCGACGACAAGGACAAGTGGATCTGGGCGAAGGTCGACATGAGCGAACAGGGGCAGAACAAGGACATCGCGGACAAGTACAGTGTCGAGTACATCCCCACGCTGGTGAACATCGACAAGGGGCAGGAGAAGGGCAGCCGCGTCGTCGGCTTCGACGACGGCGAAAGCGGTGCCGAGGACCTGCGTACCTGGCTGAACAACCTCTGACGCGACCGATCGCCGCCGGGGCCGCGTGCCCCGGCGGCTTTCCCCTCTCGAAGGATCTGCCATGAAACACCAGCCGAAATCCGCCATCCTGGTGGCTCTTCTCGCCACCGCGGCCGGAATCCTGCCGACGGTGCCCGCCTCCGCCGCCACCCCTGCTCCCCCTCCGTCCGTCGCGCGGCAGCCGGGCGAGGCCGCGGTGTACATCGTGCGGCTCAAGCCGATGGCCGCGGACAAGGCCAAGGTCACCGACGTCGCGAACGCGATGATCGCCAAGTACGGCGGCACGCTGCGCCGTGTCTACTACTCCGTGTCCCAGGCGTTTTCCGTTTCACTGACGCAAGAACAGCGCACGAAGTACCTCACCGACGCGGCGGTCAGCACCATCGGGGCCAACCAGGTCTACACCACGGCCGGGACCCAGGCGGACCCGCCGTCGTGGGGACAGGACCGGATCGACCAGGCCGATCTCCCACTCGATCACAGCTACGCCTACCCGAACACGGCATCGAACGTGCACGTTTACGTCCTCGACACCGGCGTACGCACGAGCCACGAAGACTTCGGCGGACGCGCACACGCGGCCTTCGATGCCGTCGACCCCGACGCGACCCCCGGCGGCGAAGACTGCAACGGCCACGGCACCCGCGTCGCCTCGGCCATCGCGGGCAACCAGTACGGCGTCGCGAAGGAAGCGTCGATCGAATCGGTGCGGACGCTCGGCTGTGACGGCAAAGGCACCACCGAGCACATTCTCACTGCCCTGGACTGGGTGAACGTCCACGCCCAGCGCCCGGCCCTGCTGAACCTCAGCTTCGCCGGTCCGGGCGGTTCGGTCGTCGACATCCAGCTGTACAAGATGACCCAGTCTGGCCTGGCGTACACGACGGCCGCAGGCAACGCCGGCGTCAACGCCTGCGACACCACCCCGGCGAGGCAGACGACCGGCATCACCGTCGGCGCCACGGACGACGCGGACCACCGGGTACCGTCGTCGAACTTCGGCAGCTGCGTGGACCTCTACGCCCCCGGCAAGGACATCCACACGGCCGACAGCAGCAACGACACGGCCTCCACCACCGTCTCCGGCACGTCCATCGCATCCGCTGAAGCCGCCGGCGTCGCCGCGATGTACCTGTCCACCCACCCCGACGCCACCCCCCAGGCCCTGACCACCGCCCTGACCTCGGCCGCGACGAAGGACAAGATCGCGGACGCGGGCGAGGGATCGCACAACCTCCTGCTGCACACCGCGTAGTCGGTGCGGCCGGTTTTGGTGCGGCGGCCGGGTGTCTGGCCGCCGCATCTGCTGTGGGCGGGGTGGCCTGGCGGGATTGGTGACGCCGGGGTTTGGAGTGGAGTTGCTGCTGCGTCCCCGCGGTTCGAGGCTGCTGTGTGGCTCGCTGGACACCTGGTGAGCTGCCGGGGTCGGTGCGGCCATTGCCGGTCCCCTGGCCACGACACCTCCCGCGCATCGGTGGTGGGGGGGCATGCTCGCTGCACGCACGGTGAACCGACACGGTCGCTCCCGACCTGTCCCGGTCGCCACACCGACTACGCGGCCAGCGGTCCAAGGCGCAACCTTACGGCCCGCCCGCAGCCAGGTGGTTGTGGCGGCCCCGACTCCCCCACCACACACGGGCAACACCCCTGCTGCCCCCGAGCGAACCACCGGGTCACTCCCGACCCACCCCGGCCGCCACGACTGTGGAGACTCGACCATGGACGTCACAACGCCACCCGGCCGTACCCGCGGGCTCCCGCCGCGGGTCCTACCGGCGCTTCTCGCGCTGGCCACCGCGGTGTTCCTCGGCTGCCTGACCGAGGTCGTCCCGGCCGGGATCCTGCTTCCGGCCGCCGCCGACCTCGGCGTTTCGCCCGCCGCGGCCGGTCAGCTCGTAACCGTGTACGCGATCACGACCGCCGTGACCGCGCTCCCCCTCACCACGATGTCGGCCAGGATGCCGCGGCGGAAGCTGTTGCTCGTGCTGGTCGGCGGGTTCGTGGTGACCAATCTGGTCGTCGCGCTGTCGCCGTGGTTCGCGCTCGTGCTCGTGGCGCGGGTCGTTTCCGGTGCCCTGACGGGAATCCTGTGGTCGCTCGTCGCGAACTACGCGATGCGGCTCGTCCCAGCGGAACGGTCCGGCCGTGCGCTCGCCATCGCTATGGCCGGTACGCCCGTGGGTTTCGCGCTCGGCGTACCCATCGGATCCGCGCTCGGGGAACTCGTCGGCTGGCGCTGGGTTTTCGCCGGGATGGCACTCACCGCGCTGCCGCTCCTGTGGTGGATAACCACGGTCGTCCCACCCCTGCCCGGCGAGGAACCCGGCACACGGACGCCGCTCCGCACCGTGCTGCGTACCCCGGGCCTCCGCCCACTGCTCCTCCTCGTGGTCGCATTCTCCTTGGCACACAACATTTTCTACACCTACCTAGGCCCGTTCTACGCCGACCACGGACACGCCGGGCTCCTGAGCACCGGCCTCCTCCTGTTCGGCGCCGCCACCGTCGCCGGTCTGTGGCTGGTCGGGCTCACCCTCGACCGGCACCCCCGCGCCGTCCTCCTGTTGTGTGCCGCGACCGCCGCCTCCTGCCTGCTCGTCCTGACCGTCGGTGGCCGGGAAACCGTCCCACTCCTCGCCGCAAGCACGTTGTGGGGACTGGCTTTCGGCGGCGCGCCGACGTCCTTCCAGGCAATCACCGCACGGCTGGCCGGTCGCCGCGCCGACACCGCGCAATCCCTGACCATCGCAAGCTGGAACGCCGCCGTCGCCGGCGGAGCCCTCTCCGGCGGAATCCTGCTCGACACCGCTCCCGGCGCACTGCCTTGGACGGCCATCGCGCTGATGACGGTGCCGATCATGCTCGCCGGACGGGTCATGCCGGGAGGAACGTCGCCGGATGCGTGACGGCTTCCGGGTATGTAGCCTGCCGCCGTCGACGAATCCTCTCGTCGTGACGACCACGTCGAGCATCTCAGCCCGCATGCGACCCCGCAAAGGCTGTGAAGGGACCCTTCACGGACTCAGAGTCCGTGAAGGGTCCCTTCACAGCTGATCGGCCAACCGCAGCCCCGGGAGCAACCGCCCTATACTGAAAACACCTCGCTCTCCATCCTCTCCAACGCCGCCTCCAGCAGTTCGAGCAGTACCTCGACCTCACCCGCCGCAATGGTCAACGGCGGCGAAACGACCACTGCATTGTTCAGCGGCGCAATCCCCGCCGGGTAAACGATCAATCCCTGGTCGAAGCACTCCTCCACGAACCGCGCCGAGACATTGTCCCCGGCGGCCGGGGCAGCGCGGGTCTCCGGATCCAGGACGAACTCGAATCCCCACAGCAGGCCCCGGCCGCGCACATCGGCCAGGAAAGGGAATCTCGCGGCCATCTTTCGCAGGCCGGTTTCGAGCTGGTCGCCGCGCTGCCGGACGTTGGCGAGAATCTCGTGGTCCGTCAGGTAGTCCAGCACGGCGAGACAAGTGGCCGCGCCGAGGGGATTTCCGGAGAAAGTGTGGCCGAAAGGCGCGATTCCGCTGCCGTGCCGGATGGTCTGGACGAGACGGTCACGCAGCAGCACCGCGCCGATGGGGGCGTAGCCGGCGCTGAGGCCTTTGCCGGTCACCAGGAGATCGGGGATGACCTTCTCCTCACCACTCGCGAACCATTCGCCGGTGCGCCCGATGCCAGTGATCACCTCGTCCATGATCAGCAGAACGTCGAGACGATCGCACATCGCGCGCAGGCGCCGGAGATATCCCGCAGGAGGCACGAGAGCTCCACCGGCGGCGCCGACGATCGGTTCGACGATGACGGCGGCAACTGTCGCGGGGTCGGCGGCGACGACTGCCGCTTCGAATTCCGCGACGGACCGCGCGGCATAGTCTTCCTCGCTCTCCCCAGGGCGGGCGTAGCGAAACGCGTAGGCGGGCGGCCCGACCGGGAACGGATGCAGCAGCGAACCGTAGTCCGGACGACGGGCGGCATGGCCCGACATGGACAGGGCGCCGAGCGTCATGCCGTGATAGCTGATGTGCCGGCCGAGGATTTTCACCTTCTCGGTCCGCCCCTGCTCCCGCCAATGCGCGACGGCGGCCCGCATCGCGAATTCCGTTCCCTCGGAACCGCTGTTGACGAAGAAGGCCGTGGTGAGATCCCCGGGCGCGAGATCCGTGAGCCGCCGCGCGAGATCCTCGGCGGGCTGGTTCGTGAACTGGGTCCGATACGTGAAGGCGACCCGCGAAAGCTGGTCGCTGATGGCGTCGGCGATCTCCTCGACGCCGTGGCCGAGGCTCGCGGTCATCGCGCCCGATGAACCGTCGAGATAGCGCTTGCCGGCGCTGTCGAACAAGAACACGCCCTTCCCGTGTGTCACGGTCGGGTAGTGGCCGTCGACCCGCTGCTTGAGCAGCGCACTCCTGGACTCCATGGACGAACTCTAGGCCCGCCAGCTGGTTCTCGACCGGTACGAAAATGTATGATTTCCGCGTGTCGGATTACACATCCGTAGCCATGGACCAGGGGCGCCTGCTCCCCACCGTGCGGGAGATCCTCACCCTCCCGCCGGTCCTGGCCGGCGATCCCCGCCTACTGGTCGGCGAACGCTGGGCGGACCGGCCGGTGCGCTGGGTGCACGTGTGCGAGCAGCCGGATCTGGCCCGCTTCATCGACGCGGGCGACCTGGTGCTGACCAGCGGGATGGGCCTGCAGAATCACCCCGAGGAGTGGCTGCCGGTGCTGGAGACTCTCACCGAACGCGGCGCATCGGGCCTCTTCCTGGAACTCGGCCGCTATTTCGAGCGGTTCCCCGCCGAAGTTGTGGAGCGCGCCGAGGAAACGGGCCTGGCGCTGGCCGTGTTCCGGCGGCAGACCAGGTTCGTCGAGATCATCCACAGCGTCCACCGCAGCATCCTCCAACGCCACACGCACGAGCTGGAACGCATCGCCACGATGCACGCCGCGTTCACCAAGCTCGGCCTCACCGGACCGTCGACGGGCGAGATCCTGCAGCTCGCCCGCTCGGTGCTGCACCGCGAGGTCTATCTGGAAGACCTGGCCCACCGCCTCGTCGCGTTCGCGCGGGCCGATGATTCGCCGGCGCCGGTCATGGCCGACTGGCGCGAGCACTCCCTGCGCCGCCCGAACGTCGACCAGGCCGCCTACGACGACGAGACCGGCACCCTCGTCGTCCCCGTGGGCACCCCCGACGAGCAGTGGGGACGGCTCGTCATTCCCCTCGGGCACACGCCGACCACGGCCGAACGCCTCACCGCCGACCGGACGGCCGACGCCCTCGCGCTCCAGCGCCTGCTCGACGCCGACCACCAGATGCTCGAATGGCAGACCAGGGAAACCCTCGTCGACATCCTGTTCGAGCAGCAGTACGCCACCGAAGAAGACGCGTTGATGCGGTGCCGCGCACAGGGTTTTCCGCTCAACGGACAGGTTCTCGCCGGTGGCGGCCTGCGTTTGCCCGGTCTCGCCGCGGGCAAGGGCAAAGTCTCGGCCGCGCGGCTCAGGGAAAGCCTGGCGTGGATCAACCGCATCGTCCGTGATCACGGGTTGCCGGTCCTCGCCGGACTGGCCGGCCCTGGGCAGCTGCGGCTGATCGTGCACGGACCGACCGAGAACGCGCTCGAAGCGGTCTTCGCGAAGCTCGCCGATCGCGTTCGCGAGCGCCGGTTCGCCGGCGAAACAGAGCCTCCCGTCCTCGGGTTCGGCTCGACGATCCAGGCCATCGACGGAATTCGCCGGTCCTGCCACGAAGCCGCCGACGTGGTGGCTGCGAGCCGAACCGCCGACCCACAGCCCTACTATCGTCTGGAAGACGTGCAAATCCACGGCTTTCTCCGCCTGCTGCACGAAGACCCACGGCTACAGAACTACACCGACCGGCAATTGGCGCCGCTGCTGCGCTTGGCGCCCGCCGAGCGGGACCTCCTTCTGGTCACGCTCCGGACCTATCTCGACCACGGGCGGAACAAGGCCGAGACGGCGCGGCAGCTGCACCTGAGCCGTCCGTCGCTCTACGACCGGCTCGAACGCATCCGCCGCATTCTCAAGGCCGATATAGAAGAACCACGGACCGCGCTTTCCCTCCAATTCGCGATTCACGCCCTCGACGTCTTCGCCCGCACCTGAGAAATCACGCTTCCGCGGCGGTGTTGCGGAGCTGGGCGGAAGAACTCACCTGAGGTTCGGCTGCGAGCGCCAGCCGCGCGGCGAGCGAGGCCACCGCCCAGTCGCCGAACTGCTCCACCGGCCGCCCGGTGAGTTCCTCGATCCGGCCCAGCCGCTGCCGCAGCGTGTTGCGGTGGATGAACAGGTCGCCGGCGGTCTCGGTCGCCGAGCAGCGCCGGGACAGGTACGTGTCGAGCGTCGCCGCCAGCGCGGTGCCGTGCCGCAGGTCGTAGCGGATGACCTCGTTGAATCTGGTCGAAACCTCCCGCAGCTGCTCGCCGATCTCCAACGCGACCCGCGGCAGCAGACGCAGGTGCGCGACGTCCTGGTGATGCACGACCGGCGCGGACTCGCCGAGCAGGTCCGCCCAGCCCAGCGCCGATTCGGCCCCGTCCAGGGCCGGGGCCAGCTGCCGCGCGTCGCCGGCGAGCGGCCCGATTCCGGCCGACACTCCCCCACCGAGCGCGGACCGGAGCTGCCGGACCGTGGCGTGCAGTGCCGGTTCGAAGCTCTTCCACTGGTCCGGCTGGTACCGGACGAGCACCGAAAGCAACGGCGCCGAAGGCACGAGCACCGCGCCGTCGAGCATGTTCGCCAGCTGCCGCACCGCGTCGACGACCCGGTCGAAGGCCGACGGTGCCGCGAAATTCGCGGCACGCAGGCGCACCAGCACCGGCTGGGCCGGCCCGCCCCACCAGCCGAGATCACGCAGGATGCGCTCGGCTCCGTCCGGCGAGGGCGCGGCGGCCAGCCGGCCCGCCAGCGGAATGGTCATCACCGGGCTGCCGACCGAGGCGATCAGCGCCGCGGCCTGGGCCGCCAGGGCTTCCATGATGCTGATGTCGGCCTTGGTGAAGGCCCGGGTCCGGAAGCAGGTGATCGCGCCGAGCGGGAACAGCCCGCCGAACGGCGTGGCGAACTTCTCCATCCCGGCGGCGAACCGCGGGATCAGGTTCTGCAGGTCGGCACGCGAGCGCACCGACCGCGACGCCGCAGCGACCGGGTCCGGCACCCCATCGGCGCACGCCACCCCCGGCCGGACGTGGCTGTCCGCAACGCCCCGGTCGGCCAGCTCCAGGACGCACACGGCGGCGCCGGCCTGCTCACGGATCGACTCGGCCAGCACGTCCACGCACCGCTGCGGCGAACTGGTGGCGTCGGCGGGCAACGCCGTGAGCATCCTCGCCGCCGCCGATTGCCGGTGGAGGTCGTCCAGGGTCTGCGCGTGGACGAGGCCGCTGGCCAGGAGCCCGCCCACCTCCGTCGCCAGGTCCACGTCGTTCTTGTCGAAGGCGCCGGGCTGCTCGCTGTAGAGGCTGAACACGCCCAGCAGGTCACCGCCGGGCACGACGATCGGAACGGCCACCATCGACCGGAACTGTTCCTCTTCCAGCACGGGGAATCGCGCGAAGCGCGGGTCCGCGAGGATGTCGTCGCTGATGACCACCGTCTGCTTCATCAGCCCCGACCAGCCGGTGACGCCCTCGCCCAGGCGCAGTCGGATCCGCCCGACGTGCGAGGCCTGCGTTCCGGTCGTGGCCACGCGCAGCACGAGCCGTTCGGTGTCGGGATCCCACAGATACGCGAAGGTCCCGGACGCCCCGGTCGCGCGCATCACCAGGTCCACCGCCCGCTGGGCGAGCGCGATCGGATCCTGGCCCTGGGACAGCAGCCGGTTCAGCTCGGCGAGGGTCTTGGCCCGGCGCTCGACCGCGAGCAGCTGCTGGGTCATCTGCTCCAGCTGAGCCTGGAATCCCCGGCGTTCGGCGGGCTCGGCAGCCATCTTCCGGCCGCTCAGCCGGATTCCCGAAGTGACGTGCGCATGGCACCAGCAAACTCCCTGGGCGAGTTGATGGCAACACACGCGACGTCCGCGCCGCCCGCGCGCACGGTGAAGTACGCGGCGTTACGGGCCGGGTTGCCGGTGTGCTGCACCAGGTCGCCGTCTCGCTTCGGATGGCCGAGGACCTGGATCCGGCGGCCGAACTGGTGGGTCCAGAAGTACGGAAGCCCGAAGTCGGCCGGATCCGTGCCTCCCATCAGCCGCTTCGCCACGTGCCGTCCCTGGCGCTGGGCGGTCGTCCAGTCCTCGTAGCGCTGCGGGCCGGTACCCGGCTCGCACCACGCTGCCACGTCGCCGATTGCCTGCACCGTACCGATGATTGCGCCGGATGCGTCCAGGGCTGCGCCGTGCGCATCGCAGCGGACACCGTTCGTGACGTCCAGACCGGAACCGGCCAGCCACCCGGTCGCGGGCCGGGCGCCGATCGCGCTGACGACCAGATCGCCGGACAGATCACCAGCGCTCGTGGACACCGTCCAGCGCTCCCCCGCCCGGGAGATCCGCGCGACCCGGCACCCGAGGCGCAACTCGACACCGGCCGCGCGGATCCATTCGGCCGCCACATCGCCGAGGTGACCACCCAGGAACCGGTCGAGCGGGCGGTCCGCCTGATCGACGATCGCCACGTCGCACCCCGCCCCGGCCAGGCTGGACGCGAGTTCGGTGCCGATCGTCCCCGCGCCGAGGATGAGCACGCGGCGGCCCGGCGCGGCGAAGTCCCGGATCCGGCGCGCGTCGGCCGCCGTGCGCAGCTGGGCCACGCCGTCCGGCTCGTCCGGCAGCCGGATCGGCGCCGATCCGGTCGCGAGGACGATGTGGTCCGCGCCGATCGTGCCGGCAGGCCCGTCGGCGAGGTCGACTTTCACGGCGGCGGAGGTGACGTCCAAGGAGGTCGCGCGGCCGCGGATCAGCTCGCACCGTTCGTCCCACCATGGCGCTTCCGGCCGGGGCGTCTCGCCGCCCAGGAATTCCTTCGACAGCGGGGGACGGTCGTAGGGCGCGTCCGGGTCCTGGTCCACCACCAGGACCCGGCCCGCGAAACCGTCCGCGCGCAACTGCCCGATCAGCGCACCGGCCGCGACCGAGGCACCGACGACGAGCACGCGCACCGAAGTGTCCACAATGATCAGTCTTCTTTCACGACGATCGCTCGTTCCGGGCAGTTCGCCACCGCGAGCCGGAGGTCCTCGGTCATCTGCTCCCGGTGGCGGTGCTCCTCGGGGACGAAGGAATAGCCCTCGTCGTCGAGGTCGAAGATCTCCGGCGCGAAGACCAGGCACCGGGCGTGGCCCTGGCATTTGCCGGGATCGACCCGCACGTGCGGCATCGGGCTCACCGTCCGATCTTCAGCGTGAGGGAACCGACCCCGTGCCACGGCTCGGACGGGTCCGCAAGCGAGAATTCGGGCACGACAGCCAGGAATTCCTCCAGCGCGACGACCAGTTCCTGCCGGCCGAGGTTGGACCCGAGGCACCGGTGGATGCCGCCGCCGAAGGCGAGGTGCCGGTTGTTCTGCCGATCGAGGATGATGTCGTCGGGCTGCTCGTAGGCCTCGGGGTCGCGGTTGCCCGCCCCGAACACCAGCACCACTCGGTCCCCCTCCTTGATCTCCTGGCCCCGCACCTCGGTGTCCTTCAGGCAGGTGCGGGCCATCGCCTGCACCGGTGACAGGGTGCGGAGGAACTCTTCGGCGGCCGCGGGGATCTCGTCCGGATTCTCCCGCAATCGGGCCTGCGCCTTGGGGTTCTGCGCGAGGTACCAGAGGCTGGAGCGAATCGCCCACGCGGTCGTGTCCAGACCGGCGACGAACAGCAGGTAGCAGTAGGACAGCAGCTCCTCGTGGGTGAGCTTGCGGCCCTTGATCTCCGCCGTGAGCAGGTAGTAGATCAGGTCGTCGCTGCCCGCATCGTCGGTACGCGACTTGAGCAGGGCGTCGAAGTAGGCGAAGACCTCGTCGGCGGCCTGGCGGGCGCGTTCGTAGTCGACGGTGCGTTCGTAGATGATGTCGTCGACCCACTGGTCGAACTTCGGCCAGTCCTGCTCGGGGAACCCGGCCAGCCGGCTGAAGATGATCGTCGGCATCGGCCGGGCGAACAGGTGCGAAGCGTCCGCCACCTCCTGCGCGGCCACTTCGACGGCCAGCTCGCGCGCCGTGCGGTGCATGCCCTCGTCGAGCCGCCCGATCACCTTCGGCGTGAACAGCGGCAGCAGGATCCTGCGGTAGTCGGTGTGCTCGGGCGGATCGATGTCGATCGGGATGAGCGGCACGTCGGTCGCGAAATCCGGCAGGAGCATGGACGGCGCGACCGAGAATGTGTCCGGTGCCTGCTCGGCGGCGAAGATGTCGTCGCTCTTGGTCAGGAACCAGAAGCCACCGTGCTTGTCGCTGCGCCCGACCGGGCACTTCGCCTGAAGTTCCTTGTAGGTCTCGAAAATCGTGTCCAGCGACCGGCCGTGGAAGTCGAAGTCGTGACCCGCTGAGGTGTTGTCGGACATGTGTCTCACCTTCTACCGCATCGTTCGGGGGTTGGCGGCCGCTCGCTTCACGAACGACTCGAAGAGCGCGAGCTGCCGCGGGTCGGTCGCGGCCATGTGCTCGGGATGCCACTGGACGCCGACGAGATCCGCGTCCGTGGCCTCTACGGCCTCGATCACGTCGCCGCAGGTCGCGGCCACCCGCAGTCCGTTGCCGAGCTGCTTCACGCTCTGGTGGTGGTAGCTGTTCACGCGCGCGGTCCGGCCGAATACCTCGGCGAGCGCGGACCCGGCGGCCACGGCAATGTCGTGGCTGGGTTCGGTGGAAGGGTTTTCCTGCCAGTGGTTCTGCTCGCCTTCGATCTCCTGCAGCAGGCTCCCGCCGCGCAGGACGTTGACGAGCTGGAGCCCGCGGCAGATGGCGAGAATCGGCAGCCCGAGCGCCAGCGCCTCCTGGTATAGGGCCACTTCGAAGGCATCCCGATCGTCCCGGACCCCGTAGACGCTCTCCTCCGGCGCTTCGCCGTACAGCGCGGGGTTGAGGTCTCCCCCGCCGGTCAGCATCAGTCCGTCCATTCTGGCCACGAGGTCCGGCGGCGGCGGGGCGGTGACGGGAAAGACGACGGGCTGGCCACCGGCGGCGTAGACGGCGTCGGTGTAGTGCGCGGTCAGCTTCGTGCAGTCGATCGTCCCGAACGCCGTGGGCACTTCCTCCCTCGGCGCCGAGACCGCGATGAGCGGGCGTGCCATGTCAGTAGACCGTCCAGCCGCCGTCGACGAACAACGTAGAGCCGGTCACCCAGCCGGCCTTTTCGCTGCCCAGAAAGGACACGGCGTTCGCCACGTCCTCCGGCCGGCCCACCCGGCCGAGGGGGGTGCGCTCCAGCAGCCAGTTCTTCACCTCGGCATTGCCCAGCACGCTCTTGGTGAACGGCGTCTCGATGAAGCCCGGGGCGACCGCGTTCACCCGGACCTGATCCGCCGCGCACTCCACCGCCAGCGCACGCGTCAGCTGCAGCAGCGCGCCTTTCGACGCGTTGTAGTGCACTTGCGGATGACCGCTGCTCGAAATCACGATGTGCGCCTCGACCGAGGTGATGTTCACGATCGCCGAGGTCGCGCCCGCACCCCGTTGCCGCGCACCCGTGCGCAGCAACGGCAGCGCCGCCTGGCTCATCAGGAACGGCCCCGTCGAATTGACCGCGAAAACCTCGTCCCATTCTTCCACCGGCAGGTCTGCGAAATTGCTGGACCGCACGATGCCCGCGTTGTTCACCAGGAGATCGAGCCGGCCGAACTCCGCCTCGATCGAGGCGACCGCGTCCCGGACCGAAGCACGATCCGCGACGTCGACGGTCACCGCGACCGCGCCGGGGTACTCCGACGCGATCTCCTTCACCGGCCCCGGCACCACATCCAGCAGGGCCACGCGGGCCCCATCGGAGAGCAAGGTCTCCGCGATCGCGCGCCCGTTACCCGAACCGGCGCCCGTCACCGCAGAACAACGACCGTCGTAACCACCCACGGCAAACCCCAATCATCGAGTCCGCGGACTCGTCCTCAGATGTGTTACAGATAGCGAGCGATTTCCCATTCCGTGACCGCGGCGGCGAACTGTTTCAGCTCCCACCGGCGAGTCGCCACGAAATGCTCGACGAAGCGATCGCCCAGGAATTTCCGGGCGAACACGCTGTTCTCCAGCCGACCGGCGGCGTCGGCCAGCGACTCGGGCAGGCGCGGGGCCTTGCCGTCGGCGAGTTCGTAGGCGTTGCCGACCACCGGGGCCGGTGGAGTGAGCTTCTGCTCGATCCCGTCGAGCCCGGCGGCGAGATTCGCCGCGAGCACCAGATACGGGTTCGCGTCGGCACCGGCGATGCGGTTCTCGATCCGGGCGGCCGCGCCGGCCCCGGGGATCGCGCGCATCGCGACCGTCCGGTTGTCCAGGCCCCAGGTCGAGCTGGACCCGGCCCATTCCCCGCCCTCGGTCCGCTTGTAGGAGTTGATACTCGGCAGGAACAGCGCGGTCAGCTCGGCCGCGTGCTCCACCAGCCCGGCCAGGTAGTTGCCGCCGACATCGCTGAGGTTGCCCGGGTCCGCCGTGTTCGCGAACGCGGGCGACCCGTCCTCGCTGCACAGGCTCTGGTGCACGTGCCCCGACGAACCGGCCCAGCCCGGCCTGACCTTCGCCATGAACGACGCGGTGTACCCGTGCCGCACCGCCAATTCCTTCACCGCGTGCTTCAGCAGCAGTGCGTGGTCGGCGGCCTGGACGGCGTCCGAGTAGTGGAGGTTGACCTCGAACTGGCCGGGGCCGTGCTCGCTGTTGCTGGCCTCGATCACGATGCCGTACTCGGCGAGCTGCCGTCGTACCTCGCCGATCAGGAACTCGTTGCCGGTGTCGCGGTAGACGCTGTAGGTGTGGTGCCCCTCCGACAGCGGCTCAAGGTCGCGCCAGTGCCGGGTCGCGAGTTCGCGCGGAGTCCCGCGGAAAAGGTAGAACTCGAACTCGTACGCGGCGATCGGCTGGTAGCCGAGCGATTCCGCGCGCGAGACCATCGTTGTGAGCAGCGTGCGCGGCGCAAGCTCCATCGGGCTGCCGTCGCGCTCGTGGATGTCGCAGATCACCGACGCCGTGCCGGGCTCCCACGGGACCACTTTCAGCGTGGAGAGGTCCGGGCGGAGGTTGATGTCGGGGTACCCGGTCCGCCACCCGGTGTAGGCGAGATCCGGGATCGGTTCGTCCTGCATGTCCCAGCCGAACAGGATATTGCAGATGAATGTCCCGTTCCCGGCGACGCTGTCGACGAAGTAATCGCTCGATATGCGCTTTCCCCGCCAGAGTCCGTCGAGATCCACTGTTCCGATCTTGAACGTGTGAATCCGGTTCTTCGCGACGAAGTCCCTGAGCCATTTCTGGTCAGTGGCCGCTTCGTTGGATGCCATGGTTCCTCGCTCCAAAGTCCGGGTTTCCCTGAACTCTAAGCGGCCGGGATCGGTCCCGTCTGTGTGCACGACGTACATGGTTGAAGCCACCGGAGTGCAGCCTGCACCGGCTGGGCATACCTGCCCCCGGACCGAGTACGCCCGGCGTACGCAGCGGGCGCTCCACCAGCTCATCGGCCTGGTGGTCCCGGGCGGGCGGCGCGGTGGCCGGTGTGCATCGTGCACATCGTTGGGTCAGGCAGAGGGCAGCGCGCACGTTGCCCGCCGCCGGGGCGGAACCGAGCATGGAGAGACCTCTCCTGTTGTCCTGCCTGTGGCCCCGTCACGAAACCGAGGAACCTGCCGTGTCTGCTGTGAACACCGTGATCAACCCCGCGACCGAAGAGGTCCTCGCGGAATTCCCGATGGCCGGCGTCGCCGACGCCGAACGTGCCGTCGAACGGGCTTCGGCAGCGCAACGGGAATGGATGTGTCTTTCGCTGTCCGCACGCCGGGACGCGCTCCGCGCGATAGCGGGCGTCGTCGAGGCACACGCCGGCGAACTCGCCGAACTGGAGTCGAAGGACGTCGGCAAACCGATCAGTGACGCCCGCGGCGAAATGATCGGCGGAGTGGCCGAGTGCTTCCACTATTACGCGGGGGTGGTCGACAAGATTCTCGGCGAGACGATTCCCGTGGACGGCGGTGTCGACCTCACCTTCCGGGAGCCCATCGGCGTGGTCGCGGTCATCGCGCCGTGGAACTTCCCGCTGCCGATCGCCTCGTGGAACATCGCGCCCGCGCTCGCGGCGGGCAACTCCGTCGTGGTCAAACCGGCCGACCAGACCCCGCTCTCCACCCGGCGGTTCGGCGAGCTGGTGGCCGGGCTCGGCCTGCCGGAGAACCTGATCCAGGTCGTCTGCGGACCAGGGCGGACCGTCGGGAAGGTCCTGACCAGCCACCCTCTGGTCGGCAAAGTCTCCTTCACCGGGTCCACCGCCACGGGCCAGGACGTGCTGCGCTCGGCCGCGGAAACGATGAAACGCTTCACTCTCGAACTCGGCGGCAAGTCCGCCAACGTGATCTTCGCCGACGCCGACCTCCCCCGCGCCATCGCCGAAGCACCGGGCGCGGTGTTCGGCAACACCGGCCAGGACTGCTGCGCGCGCAGCCGGATCCTGGTCGAGCGCCGCGTGTTCGACGATTTCGTCGCCGGTTTCGTCGCGGCGAGCCGTGCGCTGACCATCGGCGATCCGCTGGACGAGAAGACCCGGCTCGGCCCGTTGGTCTCCGCGGCGCATCGCGACCACGTCGCGTCCTTCCTGACCGGCGATCTCGACACCACCGTCGCCGGTGAGACCCCGGGCGGCCCCGGCTACTGGATGGCGCCGCGGGTCGTGGTCCGGCCGGATCCGGACTCGCGCATCCTCCGCGACGAGATCTTCGGCCCTGTCGCGGCGATCGTGCCGTTCGACACCGAGGAAGAGGCGGTCCGGCTGGCCAACGACACCATCTACGGGCTGAGCGGGTCGGTGTGGACGGCCGACATAGGTCGTGCGCTGCGCGTCGCACGGGGAATCCAGAGCGGCACGCTGTCGGTCAACTCGAACTCGTCGGTGCGCATCCAGGCGCCGTTCGGCGGGTTCAAGCAGTCGGGTCACGGGCGTGAGCTGGGGCTGACCGCGATCGAGGGCTACACCGAGCTGAAGAACGTCTTCATCCGAACGGAACCGTGACATGTCCGGCCACCACCGAACCGGGCCGGCAGGGGGTGCCAGATGGCGTATGTGATCACGCAGAACTGCTGCAACGACGCGACCTGCGTCACCGTCTGCCCGGTCAACTGCATTCATCCGACGCCCGACGAGCCGGACTACGCGACGTCGGAGATGCTCTACATCGACCCGGCGGGCTGCATCGACTGCGGCGCCTGCGTCGACGTCTGCCCGGTCAACGCCATCCAGCCGGACTTCGAACTCGCCGAGGGCGCCGAGCGGTATCCCGACCTCAACGCGCACTACTTCACCGCTCCGGGCAAACAGGACTACTCCCCTGCTCCGTACCAGCATCCGAAGCCCAAGATCGAGGTCGCGCAGCCCTGTCCGCTCCGGGTCGCGATCGTCGGCTCCGGGCCCGCGGCGTGCTACGCGGCCGAGGAACTGCTTGCCCGCAAGGGAATCGACGTCGAAGTGACCATGTTCGAGCGTCTCCCCGCGCCGTGGGGGCTGGTCCGGTTCGGTGTCGCGCCCGATCACCAGGCCACCAAGTCCGTCGCGGATCTCTTCGCGGCCACGGCGAAACGCAAGGGTTTCTCCTTGCGCCTCAACGTGGAAGTGGGCAAGCACCTCTCGCACGAGGAGCTGCTGGCGCACCATCACGCGGTGCTCTACGCGGTCGGCGCGCCGCGTGACCGGCGGCTCGGCATCCCCGGCGAAGACCTGCCCGGCAGCCACCCGGCCACCGACTTCGTCGCCTGGTACAACGGCCATCCCGACTACGCCGGACACACCTTCGATTTCTCCGCCGAACGAGCGGTGATCGTCGGCAACGGCAACGTCGCGCTCGATGTGGCCCGCATCCTCGCGAGCGACGTCGACCGGCTGGCCCGCACCGACATCGCCGAGCACGCGCTGGCCGCCTTGTCGGGCAGCAAGATCTCCGAAGTGGTCGTGCTCGGCAGGCGTGGCCCGGCACAAGCCGCGTTCACCATCCCGGAGCTGCTGGGGCTGGCCGGCACCGGCGATTTCGACGTCGTGGCCGATCCCGCGCAGGCGCGTCTCGACCCGGTGACCGCGGCCTCGCTGGACCCGCACGCCATGGCCGCGCTGAAGGTCAAGATCCTCGGCGAACTCGCCGATCGGCCCCTGTCCGGCTTCCGCAGGCGGGTCGTCCTGCGTTTCCTCGGGTCACCGGAAGAAGTCCTGGGCACGGACCGGGTCAGGGGGATCCGGGTCGGGCGCAACGAACTGACCGAAGTGGACGGACGGCTCGTCGCGCGTCCGGACGGCACGGCCGAGGAACTCGACTGCGGGCTGGTCCTGCGATCGATCGGCTACCGCGGCGAACCGGTGCCGGGAATGCCTTTCGACGACCTCCTCGGCCGCCTCCCAAACGAATCCGGCCGCGTGGTCGATCCGGACACCGGTGCGCCGCTGCCCGGCGTCTACACCGCGGGCTGGATCAAGCGCGGGCCGTCCGGGGTCATCGGCACGAACAAGAAATGTGCGGAAGAGACCGTCGAAGCCCTTTTCGCCGACTTTGCGGCCGGACGTCTGCCGGCCCCCGCCAACGGGGGCGAAGCACTCGAAACGCTGATCTCCGAACGGCAACCGGACGCGCTCGACTACCCGTCATGGACGGTCGTCGACCGGCACGAACGGACGACCGCGAAACCGCTGCGGCGGCCACGGATCAAGCTCACATCCGCGGCGGAAATGCGCAAAGTCGTCGAAGACGCGCGAAAACCGATGTGACCGCCCCATCGAGGAGACACCGAGGAGAAGCATGCGAACACCCATCAACGCCGCCGTGCTCGAACAGCCGGGCCGTCCGCTCCGGATGACCGAAGTCCTCCTCGACGAGCCGGCCGAGCACGAGGTGGTGGTACGGCCGGAGCATGTCGGCCTGTGCCACAGCGACCTGCACTACGTGAAAGGCGCGCTGTCGATCGAGCTGCCCGCGGTGCTGGGCCACGAGGCCGTCGGCGTCGTGGAACACGTCGGCAGGGCGGTCACGCGGGTCGCGCCGGGAGATCGCGTCGTCGCGACGGTCACACCGTCGTGCGGGATCTGCCCGTCCTGTTCCCGCGGACGGCCGACCCAGTGCACTCGGGTCGACCGGATCCGGTATCGGGAACGTCCGAAACTGGTGACCCGCCAGGGTGTTCCCGTCGAAGTGCTCGGTGGCCTCGGGGCGTTCGCCGAGGCGTTCCTTGCCGGCGAAGGCGCCCTTGCCAAGATCACCCCGGACGTCCCGTCGTCGGCCGCGTGTTTGCTCGGATGCTGCATTACGACCGGTTTCGGAGCTGCGGTGCACGGTGCGAAGATCACCGCCGAAGACACCGTCGCGGTGATCGGGTGCGGCGGAGTCGGCATCGCAGCCGTACAGGGTGCGCGCATCGCCGGCGCCCGGCGGATCGTGGCCATCGACGCGGTCGGCGAAAAGCTCGGGCTCGCCCGCACATTCGGGGCCACGGACGTCCTGCTGGCCGGCTCCGATCCCGAGGCCACGGTGCGGCAGCTGAAAGAGCTGGTGACCGGCGGCGTGTCCCACGCGATCGAGGCGGTCGGGCGTGCGCAGACCGCGGAACTCGCCTTCGCCATCCTCGCCCCGACCGGCACCGCGACGGTGCTGGGGCTGATGCCCGAAGGCGAGCGGCTGAGCATCCCCGCCGACGCCCTGGTTTACGGCGATCGCATCCTGCGAGGCGCCTACATGGGTGCCAACCGCTTCCTCAGCGACGTCGAGATGTTCACCGACCACTATCGGTCCGGCCGCCTCGATCTCGACTCCATGGTCACCGCCGAACTCCCGTTCGGGCAGATCAACGAAGGGTTCGCCGCCATGGCCGATCCGGCCACGATCCGGATCGTCCTCGGCTTGCGGGCCGCACCGAACCGTCCGTCCACTCTCGACCGTATCTCGCAGAAAGGCGCGGCATGACCACACCTGCGCAGACCGACCTCATCGACGGGGTCTGGACCGAGCCCGCGGTGACCCTCGCGGCCACCATCGACGACCCGAACACCGGCGTCCCCCGCCAGCACCAGATGGCGACCGCAGCCGGCAATGTCGAGCGGGCACTGGCCGCGGCCGCTGCGCTCCACGAACACGGCGACTGGTCGGCGGTGCCGATCAGTCGCCGCACCAAACTGCTGGAACTCATCGCGGACGGTATCGCCCGGCGTGCGGAGGAACTGGCCTACGAAGACGCGATGGCCACCGGAAATCCCCTCCGGACGACCACGCAGATGACGTCCTACCTCGCTCCCCGGGTCAAGGCGGCTGCCGACCAGCTCACCGAAGTCGGCGAGTCCGCTGCCCTCCCCGCCGGAAACCGGGACGTCCGCCTGTTGCGCAGGCCGTTGGGACCCGCTGCCGTACTCGCCCCGTGGAACGCGCCGACGTTCGTGGCCGCGGCCAAGGTCGCCAGCGCGCTCGCCGCGGGCTGTCCGGTCATTCTGAAGCCCTCGGAATGGGCACCCGCCGGCTGTCAGATCGTCGCCGAGGTGATCGCCGGATCAGTGGCCGCGCTGGGACTTCCGACAGCGGTGTTCCAGCTGGTACACGGCGCTGCAGAGGTCGGCGCGCAGCTCACCGCGGACCGTCGGATCAAGGCGATCTCCTTCACCGGAGGGGGCGCGGGCGGGGCCGCGGTGGCAGCCGCGGCGGCTCCGCATTTCACCGCGCTCCAGCTTGAACTCGGCGGGCACAATCCGGCCGTGGTCCGGCCTGATGCCGACCTCGCCGTCACCGCCTCCGCCCTCGCGGCCGGGATGACCAAGCTCAACGGTCAATGGTGCGAGGCACCCGGCAAGGTGCTGGTGCCGGACGCCCTCCATAACGACCTCATCGACGCTCTGACCGGCGAACTCGCCAAACTCCGGGTCGGCCACTGCCTCGACTACACGACCGACGTCGGGCCGATCGCCTACTCGGCCCACCGTGAGCGCCTTCAGCGAGCAGTCGACCGCTTGGCCGCCCAAGGCGGCGAGATCCGCGCCGGTGCCGCACTTCCCGATCTGGACGGCTGGTTCTTCTCCCCCACGCTCGTGCTCGGCCTGCCCCCGCACGCGTCGGAAAGCGAACTCTTCGGCCCCGCGGTGACTGTGCACGCGGTCTCTTCGATCGAAGAAGCCCTCGCCGCCGCGCACGGCCCGGAGACGGGGTTGGCCGGTTTCGTGTTCGGTACCGATCTCGATGCCGCCCTCGACACCGCGGCCCGGCTGCCGGTCGGCGAGGTCCGGGTGAACGGCTGCAACCTCGCCGATCTCGCCGACGGGTCGGAACAGTCCTTCTGGAACAACGCCGGCATCGGCGGGCACGGCCCGACGGACATGGTCCGGTTCTTCCAGGGCCGCCGGGTCATCGGCGTCGACGACCCCGGCTTCCCGATCTGACCGGGGAGGGTGCGCCGGAACGTTCCGGCGCACCTTTTCCGTGCACTCCGGACCGAAACCGCCCGGCCACACAGTCCGATGTGGACTGTGCGGCCGGGCGGTTCGGGCATGGAGCAGCTCCCGCTCTAGCTGCTGGTCTCCGGCTCCACCAGCGGCACCGGCGCGACCTCGTCTCCCTCGTCCTCTTCCTCGCGCAGCATGCCGATCCGCTCGTAGCGGTCCCGCCGGTACTTGCGGAGCCAGAAGCTGTACCCGACGCCGATCGCCACGATCAGGCCCACATAAAGCGGGATCAGCGACACCACGAGACTGTCCGAACCGGCGAGGAAGGAAATGTTCTGCCACAGCAGGAACACGACCACGCCCTGAGCCAGCGCCCCGATCGCCGGTGCGACCAGCGTGCGCAGGTGGTCGGCTGTCGAGCGTCTGCCCACCTTTCCGAAGTAGCCGATCACGGCCAGGGAGACCAGGAACTGCACGACGATGACGGCCAGGGTGCAGAAGATCGGCAACCATGTACCCAGCTGCAGCAGCGGGTCCGCACCACCGAACGCGAACAGTCCGATCGTGATGGCGGCGACCGCCCCCTGAACGCCGATGGCCACGTACGGCGACTTGTGCGCGCGGTGGGTCTTCCCCAGCGCGGAGGGCAGGATCTTGTCGCGCCCGAGGGAGAAGAGGTAGCGCGCCGCGTTGTTGTGGAAGGCGAACGAGCAGGCGAAGAAGCTGCTGACCACCAGGATGTCCATCAGCACGTGGATGAAGTGGCCGGTGTAGCGGTCCGCCAGCAGGAAGAAGTAGTTCGACGTGGCGGAAGCCGCCTCGCCCTCGGCCTTGCTGCCGAAACCGATCAGGCCGGCGTACGCCGTCAGTGCGTAGAACACCCCGAGCGTGATGACCGCGATGTAGGTCGCGCGCGGCACGCTCTTCTTCGGGTCAGCGGTCTCCTCGCTGTAGATCGCGCTCGTTTCGAACCCGATCCACGACCAGAACGCGAGGAAGAACCCGATTCCGATCGCCGGGGCACCGCCGAGCGAAGACGGGCTCAGCAGCCCGAGATCCTGCCCCTCGGCCCCGCCCTGCCCGACGGTCGCCACGCTCACGATCAGGATGACCAGCACCTCGACCGCGAGCAGCACACCCAGGATCCGCGCGGTGAGGGTCACCCGGAAGTACGAGATCACCACGTGCAGTGCCAGCCCGATCAGTGAGCACCAATACCAGGCGAGGTTGATGCCCAGATACTGGTGCAGCAATTGCGAGGCGTAGAACCCGAACCCGCCGAGAATCGCCGGCGCGATCATGCTGTACGCGGCCAGAATCGAAAACCCGGCGCCCAGGCCCGCCGACTTCCCCAAACCCTGGGTCGTGTAGGTGTAGAACGCGCCGGCCGCGGTGATCCGCTTGGCCATCTCCGCGTATCCGACGGTGAAGACCAGCAGGATCACGGTGGTCGCGAGATAGATGAACGCGGTCGCCTTCCCGCCGCCGGACGAGATCGAAATCGGAATGTAGGCCGAGGCCACCACCAGCGGGGCCGCCGCGGCCGTGACCATCAGGACGACGTGAAAGAACCGGATCGAACCGCGCAGGAGTTCATTTCCGTGCTGTACCAGCGATTCTTTTCCTGATCTGCTCTTCGATACCATGCCTCGAACTCCCTGCTCACAGTGCTCGCGACCGCCGGTCGGGACGCATTGTGCGGCCCTCCGGCGTACCCGGCCCCGCCGCGCCGAAACGGTCTCCACCCGGCCGGCAAGAGCTGGTTTCCGGAAAGTCTAGGTCGCCGATGTGATGTGCGTCTGTGGTCAGGGTGCACACCGTCGGGCGCACCGGTGTGCCGGACGCACGCCGCCCCGAAACCCGCGCGAAACGGCCATTCCGGGCCGAATGGAGCAGGTACACGACGGCCGGCGATATTCACCTCGCCCTGCCACACTCACCGGGCACCGTAATACGCGCCGCGATGTCCAGTGAGCGGCGAGGCGGCCTGCTCCTCCCCTCCGTGCCCGGCCGCAAACCCCTGGATGAACGCGCCGTCGAGGCGATCGGCCGGCCGAGTGAACCGGTCCAGGACATCACCTTGTTCGGCAGCGGGGTCTCCGTTCTCGCGAGCATCGACGAGGAAGCCCACGCACTCCGGCAACGCACCGGCGCACCGCCGGTCACCGACCAGCTCCACCTGGCGGGCGTTGAGGTCGAGCAGGTACCGCACGGCATCGAGCCCGCCCTCACGGCCGAACCGCTCGTTGAACGCCGTCTGCTGTTCGTCACGCAGCCGCAACACCTCCTCTTTGGAGGAGAAGTGGTGCAGCAGACCGGCCCGGCTCAACCCGACCAGATCCGCGATCTCCCGCATCGAGCTCGCGCGGAAACCCTGCTCGGCGAAGGCGTTCAGAGCGACGAGCAGGATCTCGTGGCGACGGGCGCGCCCCTTCGCATAGCCACGGGCGTTCCTCGACGGCATACCGGAACGGTCGCCGGAACCCGCTCAGACGTCGGCGACGGTACGGAATCCGAGGTTGCCACTGGAGCTGTCCGGGGTGTTCGCGGTGCGAGCGGCCACCCGGTAACGGTTGCAGTACGAGTCGTGACACAGGTACGAGCCGCCGCGCATCGCCCGGCTGGACTGCGCCTCGTCGAACCAGTCCGCGCACCACTCCCACACGTTGCCGGAGGTGTTGTACAGCCCGAACCCATTAGGCTGGTACGCATCCACCGGCGCGGTGCCCGAGTAGCCGTCCTCGGCGGTGTCACGCACGGGGAACCGGCCCTGCCAGATGTTGCAGCGATGCTCGCCGCCCGGAGTCAGCTCGTCACCCCACGGGTAACGGGCCTGGTCGAGCCCGCCCCGCGCGGCGTACTCCCACTCCACTTCGGTCGGCAGCCGACGCCCCGCCCACGCGCAGTAGGCCACCGCGTCGTTCCAGGACACGTGCACCACCGGGTGGTCCCCACTCTCACCGACGTCACTGCCCGGACCTTCCGGCGCGCGCCAGTACGCACCGGAAACCCCGCACCACCACGGAGTCTGCTCCGGGCGCGGGGAGATCTTGCGCAGCCCGGCGGGCACGAACTTGGCGAACACGTACGTCCAGCCGTAGTTCTCCGCTTCGGTACGGTATCCCGTCGCGTCCACGAACTCGCCGAACCGCGCATTGGTCACCGCGTAGGCGTCGATCGCGAACGACGGCACGGTGACCTCCCGGACCGGACCTTCGTGGTCCTCGGGAAAGCCGTCCTTGTCCGCCGTACCCATCCGGAACGTGCCGCCGGGCAGCACGAGCAGGCCCTCGGCGTTCGTGGCCGCTCCGCGGTCCGCCGCAGCGACGGACGAGGGGGCCGACCGGGACGGCGGGCAGCAACCGGACACCCTGGACACACCTCCTGGCTCACGGCCGGACCCGGGGACGGAACCGCGCCCGGCCCGGTCTTGACGGCCTCAGCATAGCCACGGCAGGGCAGAATCGATTTCAGAGCGCAGGATGCGCGGTCAGATCTTCGGCGATCCGGCGCAGCTCACCCGCAGTGATGACCGAGCGCCCGGCGAGGTACGGCAGGCTCGACGGACCGGGCAGGCCCATCAGCTCCGTCTGGTTCAGGCCAGGGAGATGACGTTCCAGCACCTTCCGCGCCGCGGGCGAACCGGCCGTCCGTCACGTTCAGTGCCCGTCATGCACGCTGAACGGCGCGCCCTCCCGCCCGGTCGGCTCGGCGGCCTCCGGCGACGCCGGTACGCAGTTCCCAGCAGAACATCGGCAGGTGCACCAGCTCCTCGAACCACGACTGCACCGGCTTCGCCCACCAGCCGTGCTCGCCCAGCAGGAAACCGTGGTCGGTGTTGACGATCAGCATCGTGTCGCACCACATTTCGTGCGCGTCCATGAAGTCCAGCACCCGCCCCACAGAACCGGTCACACCTCGACACCAGCGCCGCGTACTCGTCCCGCGCGTGCGCCACCGGCTCGGACACCTTCTGGTAGGCGGGCCAGTCGAATTCCGGTCCATTGTAGTCGTTCGGATAACCGTCCTTATAGGACCAATCCTGACGTCTTAGCCGGCCGATGCCCCCTCACGATTCAGAACAACGTCGCGGGCTCGACCGGCTCCGGCTCGGGCAATGCCTCAAGGCCGGGCACCAGCACCCGCACATCGTCATGGAACCGGCGGGCGAGCGCCGGCGCATCGACGTTGTCCGGGGTGTGCAGGAAGACCGTCGGCGACCGGCCTTCACGCAGCCACCCGGCGACCACCTCGGTCCACGGCCGCCACCCCGCCACCGTGTCCTCCACCGAGTCCCGGCCCAGGTAACGGACGATCGGCTGGCCGGTCAACGCCCTCGTCCGCCGGGGCAGCCGCGGTTTCTTGGCCCACGCATCCTGCTCAGCCTCGCTGACCGGTGGGCTTTGGAAGAAAACGGTGGTGTCGAACGGCACCCACTCGGCGTCCGCCCCGGCGAGCGCTCTCTCCAGCAACGCCGCCGAGCTGTGGTCGGTGAAGAACCCCGGGTGCCGCACCTCCACCGCACGCCGACGATCGGCCGGGAGCCGACGCAGGAAACGACCGAGCGCATCAACCTCCGAAGGGCCGAACGACCCGGGCAGCTGAGTCCACAGGACCGCCCGTTGCCCGAGGGGTTCCATCGCGTCCAGGAACGCCCGCATCTCGGCTTCGACCCCCACGAACCGCCGCTCGTGCGTAACCGCCTTCGGCACCTTGACCACGAACCGGAAGCCGGCCCCGGCCTGCTGCGCCCATGTCACGACAGTGCTCCGGGCGGGGGTCGCGTAGAACGTGGTGTTGCCTTCGACCGCGTTGCACCAGCCTGCATACGCCCGCAGACGCTCTTTCGCCGGCAGCGATTGCGGCAAGAACCGCCCGGCCCACGCCTTGTGATTCCACATCGCGCAGCCGACATGAAGACTCGCCACTCCGTCAGCTCCCCTCGATCTTGCCTGAAACTACTACCTGGACGGCCGTTTCCCCGCACACCCCCGCGCCCACCAGACCCCGAGTCGTGTCACCTTACGCACCCGTCGAGGAAATCCGATCCCCGTCGGGCCGCCCCACGCCCTCAGCCCGGTCTCTTTCGCGAGCCGGATGCGGACGCCGATGCTGCTGATGCACGGCGCCGAAGACACCAACGTGCCGCTCGGCCAGGCCGAATACCTGCACCGGGCGTTGCAGCACTTCGACGTTCCGCACGAGTACGTGGTCTACCCGCGGGAGGGACATTCGATCCGCGAACGGGGCCACCAGTTCGACGTCTTGCACCGCACCCGAGCGTGGTTCGGCCGATGGCTCTGCTGACCGAGGCAACCCCGGCGCCGTCTGCCGCGTGTTCCCCCTGTCGGAGAGGGAGGAACGAAGATGAACAGGACGATCACGACGACACTGGCCGTGGCCGCGCTCGGGCTTGCGTACGCACCGGCGGCATTCGCCGCGGACACGCCGCAATTCGGGGTCTACCCGACGTCGATGCGGCCGGGCGACCGATTCGAGACCGGCATCATCGGCAAGTGCACCACTTTCTCGGAGGCCACTTCACCGGGCTTCGCCGCACCGGTCCACCTGGCCCTGCGAGACGGCACCAACCCCTGGGGCGAAGGCACTTCGGTCACCAAGGCGGGCACCTACACCGCGAAGGTGACCTGCGACGGCGCCCGGCTGACCACGACCTTCACCGTTCTGCCATACCAGCATCCGGTCCTGTCGCTGTATCCGGCCGAGGTCCAGCCGGGCGGCCAGATCAACGGCGGCTCGGACTCGATCAACGGCTGCCCGGGCGGCCCGACCGGCCCGGCCACCTCGCCGGGATTCGCCGCACCGCTGAACTTCACCGAGGGCGGCAACTTCGGCCGGTTCAGCGGGCACACCACAGTGGTCGCCACCCCGGGCAAGTACGTCGCGACGCTCAAGTGCGCCGCGACGCCGTACGTGGCGAAAGCGGAGTTCACCGTGCTCGGCACGCCGCCGAGCACGGGCACCTCGCCGGGCAATGGGACACCACCGGCGAAGACCACCACACCTCGGACGAGCGTCGTCCCGGTCGGTGCCCCGCAGACCGGGGCGGGTGGGACCGCAACCGGCTGAATCCTTCGGCAGCAACGATCTGCTGGCCCGCATCCGTCCTTTCCGGACGGTTGCGGGCGATGCGAGGTGAACCGGACGTCCTCGCATGGCACGCCGGGCGGACGCAGCGCCCGAGGGGGCATCCGGGATCCTCGCCGCCGCAATTCGCTGGTTTGTGGCCGTCCTTTCCGGACGGATACGGACCGGCACTCGGCGAGCCCCGCAGGTCGCCGCGCGCATCGGGCGCCCCTCGACCCCCCGCCGCGCAGCCACGCTTCGCCAGCGCAGGCCATCTCGCAACTGCCAGCCCATCCGAGCAGAACCCAGCAGCAGCAACGATCTCACCACACCCCACCGCCCCAACCGAACAGACGCGAACCGCACCGCGGGCCAGGCAGTAACGAACGCGTCGAGGACCACCCGAACCCGCGAAGCGATCGCACCCTCACCAACACAGGCCACCCCAGACAAGAAGTCCAGCCAAGCAAACCCCAGCAGCAGCAACAACAATCCCCCACCGTCCCTGCCAGACGGACACGAACCCCGCACCGCGGGCCAGGCAGTCACGAACGCAGCGCCATCCAAACCCCACGGAACACACCACCACCATCGCAAGCCCCAAGCGACATATTCAGCGAAACACCCCAGCAGCAGCAAAACCCACCAACCCCACATCCGTCCTCACTGGACGGACACCAGCCGGTACACCCCGACCGACCACCCCGCCGCATCATCAGCCACCGTCGAACCCACCATCCGAACCCACCGGCCAACCCCAACCCCACCCCCGCGACCCCACCCCATCCGTCCTCACCGGACCGAAGCAGCTCACCACCCCGTGAACCGGGCCGACGCCGCCCGCAACGCGTCCAGCGCCGCCCGGACACCGCCGTGCGACTCCTCGCCCGTCCGGCAGGTGGCCATGATCGTGCGGTCGAGTGCGGGGCGCGTGCCGACGATGCGCACGCCGTCCGGTACCCGGCCGCGGGCGAGCCGCGGCACCAGTGCGGCGCCCGCGTTTCCGGCCACGAGCGCCAGCTGTGTCGGGTAACCACCGACGGTGCAGCTGATCCGCGGCTCCACGTCCTGTGCCCGCAGCACCTGCACGAGCCAGGTGTGGCACCGGGAACCGGCGGTCCACGCGATCCACGGGAGGTCGTCAACCTCGGTGAGGTCGACGACCCGGCGGTGGGCGAGCCGATGCCCGGCGGGCAGCGCCAGGTCCGCGACGTCGGAGAACAGCGTCACGCGCGTCGCCGACGGCGGTACCACGGTCGGCAGGTCCGCCCAGCTTTCCACCACCGCCACATCGACGTCGCCCGTGACCAGCTGCGGCAGCGTCACCTCGGCCTCACCCTCGCGCAGCGTCACCTCCAGCCGCGGGTGCTGCTCGCCGAGTGCGGCCAGCGTCGGCGGCAGCAGCGCGTGCACGCAAGTGGAGATCGCGGCGATGCGGAGCGGCCCCAGAACATCCTCGCGCAGCCGTTCCAGATCCGTGCGGGCCTGTGCCAGCTGCGCGAGCACCCGTTCGGCGTGCGAGGCAAGCAACCGCCCGGCACGGGTGAGCCGCACGCCCCGGCCGCGCGGCTCCAGCAGCCCCTGCCCCGCCTCCCGTTCGAGCTTCGCCAGTTGCTGTGACACACCCGACGGCGTGACGTGCAGCGCAGCGGCCGCGGCGGCGACCGAGCCGTGCTGCGCCACCGCATGCAGCGCACGCAGCCGATCCACGTTGAACACGGTAGTGATACTACCGAATTCTCCATACGAATATTCGCTTGTCCTTGACAGTCATCACTCGCAGGCTGGACGTCGTGACGACCACCGAACTCCCCACCGCCCCACCGGCCGGGCCGATCGCGGCGTTCACCGGCCGCTTCGACCCGCGGCTGCTGGCGACGGCCGGCAGTCTCTGCGTCGCATTGTCGTCGGTGTTCATCAAGCTGTCCGGAGCGAGCGGGGCGACCAGCGCGTTCTGGCGCTGCCTCATCGCGCTGCCGATACTGGCGCTGCTCGCGCGAAACGAGGCCCGGCGCACGCGGGTGCGGGTGAACGTCGTCGCGCCACTGTTCGCCGGGCTCGGCATCGGCGTGGACTTCGTGCTGTGGGGCGAGGCGATCCCGCGGGTCGGCGCCGGGATCGCCACGGTGCTGCTGTCGGTACAGGTCGTGCTCGTGCCACTGCTGGCGTTTCTGTTCCTGCGGGACCGTCCGGACCGCCGGTTCCTGATCACCACACCGGTGCTGCTCGTCGGCATCGTGCTGGCCGGCGGGTTCGTCGGCACCGTGGTGACCGGCCCGGACCCGCTGCTGGGCGCGCTCTTCGCGCTCGCCGCGGGTGCCGGATATTCGGTGTATCTGCTACTGATCCGGTTCAGCACCACGCCCTCGACGCAGGTTCGCTCCCTGTTGCTGGCGACGCTGTCCGCCGGTGCCGTGTCGCTGGCGCTGGGCCTGCCGTTCCACCAGCTGGACTTCACGCCGGGTTGGTCCGCGTTCGGCTGGTTCGTGGCGCTGGGCCTGCTCGGTCAGGTGGCCGGCTGGCTGCTGATCGCCGGCGCGCTGCCGCGGATGCCCTCGTCGACCGGGGCGGTGCTGATGCTGCTGCAGCCGATCGGCGCAGTGCTGTTCGGCATCGTGCTGCTCGGCGAGGAACCGAGTGCGCTGCAGCTGATCGGCTGCGCGGTCGTGCTCGCCGCAGTGTGCTTCGCAGGGCGGGCACGACGGCGCTGACGGCTGCCGGGCGGGCTCCACCGCATCGTCGGCAGCGGTCCCCGGAACAACGGGCGGGGCGAGCTCACCTTCGAGGAGCTGCGGTCGACGGTGCTCAGGATCGCCGGCACTGACTTCGGCATGCGTGATCCGGTGTGGCCCTCCCGTTTCGGCAACGCGAACCGGCAGGCGGTGACCTACCGGTCAGGCACCGTGCTCCTGGCCGGGGACGCCGCCCACATGCATTACCCGACCGGCGGTGTCGGCATGAACGTCGGCATCCAGGACGCGCACAACCTGGGCTGGAAGCTCGCCGCCGTACTGGCCGGGCGCACGGACGAAACCCTGCTCGACACCTACCACGATGAACGGCACCCCGTCGGCACCGAACTGCTCGGCCACACCCGCGCCCAGACCGCGTTGATGGGCGCGTTCTCGCCGGAAGGGCAGGCACTGCGCGCATTGCTGAGCGAGCTGCTCGCGAAAACCCCGGACATGTCCAGGGAACTCGCCGAACGGCTGTCCGGGCTCAACGTCGCCTACGCGACCGGCAAGCGCGTCCGCAACCTCGAACTTCCGAACGGCAGCACGCTATTCGAGAAGCTGCGCACCGGAACACACGTCGCCACCGGAATGGGACTCGTCCGGCCGGACGGACATCTCGCCGCAGCCGGGGTCGGCTGAAACACGCCCGATTCTCTTGGTGCGCAACGATCCCGTGCCGTGCGCCTGCCGGCCGGCAGGCGCACGGCACGGTGCTCAGCCCAGCGGGACTTCGTTCGAACGGGATTCCACCGCGTCCAGCGCGGCCAGCGTTCCGGCGTCGAAGCCGATCCCGGCGACCGCGGCGTTGGCCTCCAGGTGCGCGATCTCGGCGGTACCCGGGATCACCAGCGTGTTCGGCGCGTGGTGCAGGAGCCAGGCCAGGCCCACCTGCGCGACGGTCACGCCGAGCGACTCCGCCACCGCGTGCGCGACCGGCTCGTCGGCGAGCTTCCGCAGGCCCGGGAACGCTCCGCCCAGGGGGAAGAACGGGACCCACGGGATGCCCGTGGAAAGACACAGCCGCAGCATGTCCTCGTCGTCTCGGGAGACGAGGCTGTAGGCGTTCTGGACGCAGGCGATCCCGGCCGGCAGCGCGGTGCGCAGGCCGTCGAGGGTCACGCTGCTCAGCCCGATCGCGCCGATCTTGCCCTCGTCGCGCAGCGCGGTCAGGACGGCGAGCTGATCGTCGAGGTCCACGGCCTGATCCCCGGCCGGGCGCAGGCCCGGCCCGGTGTCCAGGCGCCGCAGGTTGACCACGTCGAGACGGTCGGCGCCGAGGCTGCGCAGGTTGTCCTCGACGGTGGCCCGCAGCTGCTCGGGCCGCTGCGCGGTGCGCAGCGGCAGCCGCCCGCCCGGGTCCGGATCCGCGCCGACTTTCGTCACGACCAGCGCGCCGTCGTCGGGGCGGAGGGCTTCCCTCAGCACCGAGTTGGCGAACCCGAAGCCGTAGAACTCGGCCGTGTCGAAGTGATTCACGCCCAGCTCGACGGCGCGGCGCACCAGGGCGACGGCGTCGGCACGCCGTTCGTGCAGCCGCGGGAGCTGGGCCGCGCCGTAGCCGACCCGGGCCACGGTCCGGCCGGCGAACGGGGCAAGTGCGGTGGTGATGGGAACCTCCTCGGTCGATGTCCGTCGCCCGCACAGTACCGACAACAGATGACAGATTTCAATATCTGTCAGCAAGCTGGTCCGCGTCCCGCGGGGTAGGCTGCCCGCCGAAGCGGCCCGGCGTGAGGAGGAGACCGCATGCGGAAAGAGCCGCTCGACGCGGGCACGATCGTGTCGGCCGCGGAGGACGCGCTGCGCCGGTACGGGCCGGACAAGACCACGGTGCTCGACGTCGCCCGGCTCCTCGGCGTCAGCCACGGCAGCGTGTACCGGCACTTCCCGTCCAAGGCGGCGCTGCGAGAGGCGGTGATCAGCCGCTGGCTCGACCGGACGCGGGACCAGCTCGCCGGCACCACCGGGGATCCCGGGCAGCCGGCTGTCGAACGACTCCGCGAACTGCTCACCACCCTGTTCCGCGTCAAATGGGCCAAGGCGGACGAGGATCCGGAGCTGTTCGCCGCCTTCCTCACCCTCGCGTCCGAGCACAGCGGCACCTCCGCGGCACACGTCGCCTTTCTGCTCGAGCAGATCCGCGAAATCGTCACTGACGGAATCGACGCCGGCGAATTCGCGCCGGGCGAACCGGACACCATCGCCCGCGCGGTGTTCGACGGGACCAGCCGCTTCCACGATCCGAGACACGCCGGCGACTGGCGGAATCCGGGCATCGAAGCGGAATCCGCCGCGGTCGTATCCCTTCTTCTCGACGGCATCCGCGCCCGCTGAACCGTTTCTCAGCGTCCCCACAGCGCCGTCGCGCAAACATCCACTGTGGACTTTCGAGCCGGCGGATCCGCGATCCGGGATTTCTTCGCGCACCCGCTCGCGTCGTTTCGGATCATCGTCGTTGTGGGCCTGGCACTCACCGTCCTCGGCGCGGTGATGGCATTGTCGGCCACGGCCGCCGCGGCGAATCCCGCTTCCGGCGTCGGCGTATACCAGGGTTTCGCACGACATCTCCTTTATGTCGCAATCGGTTTGGCCGCATTCGTGGCCGGACTCCGGATTCCGCTGGCGAAACTGCGCCGGGCCGCGGTCCCGGCGCTGGGCGTCGCGATCGTCGGACTGGTCCTGGTGCTCACCCCGCTCGGCAGCGATCACGGCGGTGCCCAGCGCTGGCTCGCGGCGGGCCCGATCACCGTGCAACCGGTGGAGATCGCGAAGGTCGCGCTCGTGTTGTGGGGCGCGCACCTGCTCGTGGCGAAGCGCCACTTGGTTCAGCAATGGCGGCATCTGCTGGTACCACTCGTCCCGGTGACGCTGGTGCTGTGTGCCCTGGTATTGGCCCAACCAAACCTCAGCGGCACCGTCACCCTGGCCCTGATCGCGCTGGGACTACTGTGGTTCGCCGACGCGCCCAGGCGGCTGTTCCTCGCGCTGGTCGCCGGAGGCGGTGCCGGAATTCTCGTGCTCGCACTGTTCGCCAACTACCGGCTCGCGCGCGTGCTGTCCTTCCTGTCCTCGGACGCGGACGTGAGCGGCAGCGGCTACCAGGCCCAGCAAGCGCAATACGCACTCGCCGACGGCGGCTGGTTCGGCGTCGGGCTCGGCCAGGGCGCGGCGAAATGGAGCTACCTGCCCGACGTGCAGAACGACTTCGTCTTCGCCCTCATCGGCGAAGAGCTGGGATTCGCCGGCTGTGTGCTGGTATTGGTGCTGTTCGGCCTGCTCGCCGTCGCCGGGCTACGGACCGCGGCAGACGCCGCCGACCCGTGGGTCCGCCTGGTCGCGGCGACGACCACATTGCTGCTGGTCGCGCAGGCGTTGATCAACATCGGATACGTGACCGGGATCCTGCCGGTGACCGGGGTGACGCTGCCACTCGTCTCCTCGGGCGGCACTTCACTGGTGATCACCATGCTGCAGTTCGGCGTCCTGGCCCAGGCCGCCCGGCAGGAGGCTCGCACGAGTCCAGTCGGCACCGTCCGGGCGTGATCAAGTCCCTCGCCGAGCCTGGGCGGCGCCGGGCTCACGGTCTGCGCGCGCTGTCCTGGAAACAGAACGTGATCGTCAACGCCGACGCGACACCTCGGTGACCGCACCCCTTGCCGGAGGGTTGGGCGACTGGACCCGACCCAGGTTGTTCAAAGCGTCCATATCGTTGCCACGAAAGCACCTCCGTGGCAACGACACCGGCCGCGAACGCGAAGCTCTCCCCACGAGAACGACGTGTCATGCGTTTCGGAGCAATCCGCGCCTACTCCGGAAGATCCCCCGTCGCCGCGAAGTCCAGGCGTTTCGACACCGACACCGCCTGGTCGGCGAACCGCTCGTAGAACCGGGTCACCAAGGTCAGCGCCACCGCGACGCGCTGGTCGTGCGGCCAGGACGGGGAGGTGATCGTGGCCAGCACACGAGCGTGCAGGGCGTCCACGGTCTCGTCGGTGCGGCTCAGCTCGGCGTAGCCGCCGCGGCCGCCGTCGCGGACGAGGGAGGCCACGCGGTCGGCCATGCCGGCGGTTTCCCGGCCCAGGTCGGTGAACACCTGCTCCAGCTCGGCGGGCACGGCGTGGTCCGGATGGCGGCGACGGGCCGTGCCGGCGATGTGCGCGGCCAGGTCACCCATGCGCTCGATCTTCTCCGCGCAGTACACCACGGCCAGCACCCCGCGCAGGTCACCGGCGACCGGGGCCTGCAGGGCGAGCAGCGCGTACGCGTCCTCCTCGCAGACCGCGCGCAGTTCGTCGAGCTGGTCGTCGGCGCCGAGGACTTCCTCGGCCAGCAAGAGATCCGCGGTGAGCAGCGCACGGGTGGCGCGCCGCATGGCCTCGGCGGCGGCATCGGCCATCGTGGCCAGTTTGCCGTCCAGCTGTACGAGATCGCCCTGGAAGCCGTCGCGCATGAACCCGAGATTACCGACGTTCGGCGTGCCGCGCGGCGTCGGCCGGGGTGAACCTGTGGCCGCCCTCGTGGCCGCCCGGGCCGGAACACCCGACGCCCGTCTCGGACACCGCCTCGCATTCGGCACGCGATTCCAGCACGCGTCGCCCCGGCCACCACCTCAGCCACCACTCGCCCACCACGACCGGCGCCACGTGCTCGTGCCCGTGACCGGCTTCGAGTGCGCAATACAGTTCCGAGCCCGTCCCGCGCAGCGCCATGCTCCGCAGCACCGACCGCTCCCGTCCGGAAAGCTCCACCGATTCCCGGCACAGCACGCCTTCGGCCATGTGATCAGCTTAAGGGAACCGGCTCACCCGGGCGCGCCCGGAGTCCACGGTCGGCCCAACTCCGCAGGTCCGCGCTTCACCCGGCGACGAGCAGCTCGATCGCGGTGGCCACGGACTCCAGCGACGCTTCCTCCCGCGCGGCGAGCGCGAGCACGAACGCGCCCTGTACCAGCGCGAGCACCGCGTCCGCGAGCAGCCCGGCCGGCTGGTCCGCGCGGACCTCCCCGCGCTGCTGCCCGGTCTCCAGCAGCCCGGCGATCCGCTCGCGCCAGCCGCCCAGGTCCTCGGCCAGCCGGGCCCGGAAACCCTCGTGCCCGGCGGCCAGCTCGGTCGCCAGCTTCCCGGCCAGGCAGGCCCGCTGGTGCCCGGACCCGGTGAACCGCGCGGCCATCGCCCGGAAGTATCCGGCCAGCAGAGCGGGCACCGGCAGCTCGGCCCGCCCGCTCCACTCCGCCAGCTGATCGAGCTGGAACTGCATGTACCGGGCCAGCACCTGGCGCGCGAACGCCTCCTTCGACCCGAAGTGGTGGTAGAAGGAACCCTTCGGCACCCCGGCCGCGTCCAGGATCCCGTCGATCGTGGTGCCGTGGAACCCGCGCGCATACAGCTGGCGAAGTCCTTCACGGAGCAGCTTCTCGCGGTGCGGAACGGTGGTCACGGCGCTCATCGGTGGCTTTCTCGCTCCTCCGGCTCGGGACGGCCGAGTCTAGCCGGAGCAGGACTGGACTGCGCCGTCTAGACGTTTCAGTCCAGGACCCAGCCCGGCCAGCTCACCCACGCCTCACGACTGCCCTTGACCGTCCACAAGAGACACACAGGCGGACAAGAGTGTCCACAGTGGTCCTAACCCGCTACCCGTTTACCCGCTCCAGCAACGCGAACAGGTTCTCCCAGTGCCGCTTCTCGGCCTTCTCCTGATACGCCGCCGTGTCGGTCATCGTGTATCCGTGCGCGGCACCCTCGTACACCTCGGATCGATAGGTCACCCCGGCCTCGTCCAGCGCCCGTTCGAGGGTCGCGATCTGGTCGGCGTTCATCGAGTGGTCCTGGTCGGCGTGCCCGAAGTAGACCTCGCCGGTGATCGAGCCGACCCGCAGGTGCGGGCTGTCCGGATCGTCGGTGGCCAGCCTGCCGCCGTGGAAGCTCGCGACCGCCTTGACCCGCTCCGGCAGTGCCTCGATCACCTTCAGCGCGTTGAGCCCGCCCATGCAGTACCCGGTGATCACCACCGGCTTCTCGGCCACGCCCTCCTGCGCATGAAAGAAGTCCAGGTACTTCCCGGCGTCACGCACGATCGCGTCGGTGTCCAGCTGCCTCATCATCGGCATGAGCCGCCCGAAGATCGCTTCGCGCCGGCTCGCGTCGGCCAGCGCGGCCATATCCTCCACCATCGGCGAACGCCCGCCCCGGTAGAGCAGGTTCGGCGCGAGCACGGCGTAGCCCGCCGCGGCGATCCGCTCCGCCATCTCCTCGATCCGCGGGCGGACCCCGAAGGCGTCCATGAACAGCATCACACCCGGGTGCGGCCCACCGTCGGGGACGACCAGATACGCATCGGCGACCCCGTCACCGGCCGGCACGTCCACGTAGTCCTTGCGCATGCGCAGTCACTCCTGTTGCTTGGGGTATCGACTCCAATCTAGCCCGGCCGGGACGGGGCCCGCCGGGTGGGGATTCGTCCGATTCTCCTTGCTTGTGAACGGAATCCGATACCTGAAAGCTCGTCGTATAGGACGTTATACAACGTTCGGGCACCGCCCCCTGGTCAAGTCCCTTGTGGACGGTCGTACGCCGCGGCCAGCAGCGCGCGTGCGGTGGCGAACGCGCCCGGCAGGTCGTGGCCGAGCCCGGAGACGACGTCATCCAGCGCCCGCAGGCCGGCGCGGTCCAGCAGGGTCTTCTCGTTGGTCACCCATTCCCCCCGTGCGGCGAGGATCGCGTGTGCGGCTTGCAGCGCTGCCAGGCCCAGTGAGGCCGCCGTCTCGGTGACGCGGCCGCGGGCGACGTAGGCCGGTTCCGCGTAGCCGAGGGTGCGGTCGGCGGCCGCGCGCCAGAACTCCGCCGCGGTGCTGCGCAACGGGTCCGGGTAGGCCGGGCGCGGCAGCTCCCCGTGCAGGACCCGGTTGCCCGCCAGCTCGCCGAGCACCAGGTAACTCGGGATCCCGGCCAGGTGGAACGCCAGCGGTTCCCAGTGGAACCGGCCTTCCCGGGCTTCGGCCAGCTCGTGGTCGATCACGTCGAGATCGCGGTAGTGCACGTCCACCGGCCGGCCCTCGACCCTCAGCCAGGCGCCGCCGTTGAACACGCCGCCACCCCAGGCGCCGAGGTCCGAGACCTCGCCGGGCAGGCCGAGCGCGCGCAGATCGCCGGGATCGAAGTGGCCGCGGTAGTAGAGGGCGAAGTCCCAGTCGCTGTCCGGGCGATGGGTGCCCTGCGCGCGCGAGCCGCCGAGTGCCACGGCGCGCACCCCGGGCAGCGCGGCGAGCAGGGCGGCGACGTCCTCGGCGAAGGTGTCCCTGGAGTTCTCCGGCATCTCCCGAAGATGCCACGAAACCGCGGCAAGATCGCTACGTTTTCCCGGAATACCATCCCGAACAGGGGGTTTCATGCATCGCCTTGGCACTGCCGTCCTCGCCGCACTGATCGGTACCGCACTCCTCACCGCGACAGCTCCGGCAGCGCAGGCCGCGGAGCCATCGACCTTCCTGGCCACACACAACAGCTACTCCGGCAACGTCGACGGCGCCAAGGGGCCGATCGCCGGCCAGCTGAACCGGGGCGTGCGCTTCATCGAGCTGGACGTGCACGACAACGGTTACGCCACCGCACACGACTACGGTATCGGCCACAGCTCCCCCGGCGACCTCGTGGACCACGCCGGCAACCCGGCCTCGAACAACCTCCGCGACTGGCTCGCCCTGGTGAACACCTGGTCCACCGCGCACCCCACGGCCGCACCGATCATGGTGATGCTGGACCTCAAGGACGACCTCACCGACAACGCCACCTGGAACGCGACGCGCTGACCTGCGGGGACAAGGACTGCCGACCGGCGAACCGATCCGCCGCCGAACGCACCGTGCTCCCAGGGTGTCGGCAAAGTTGGTCGGGGACCCGGCAGTGGGCGATGCGGAGGTGTGTGCGACCACCTCGTAGCGTGCGCCGGACCGTTTTCGGGTCCGTGAAGGGACCCTTCACAGACTCAGAGTCCGTGAAGGGACCCTTCACAGACCTCTACACCGACTTTGCCGGAACCCTGCACCGTGCTCCGGTGAGCAGGGCCGGTTCGCCGGTCACCGCGAGGCATCCGAAGCCCGGCAGAGGGCCCGCGCTCTCTCACCCCGACGGGGAGAACCCGGGCCGCGGGACCGGTGTTCCTCCCAAGAACACCGGCCACCGCTCGCCCTGCCGGGCGTCCGCGCCCGGTCCGCGCCTCGCGCCTAGTGCCGCAGCACCACGGACCCGAACGAGACCGGACGGACCGGCTCGCCCCGGGGCTCGGGTACTCGCACGCGCGCCCCGGCCTCCGCCCGGTCGCAATATCGCTCGAACCGTTCCATCAGGACGGTGGCGATCATCACGACCACGGGCGTAGCCAGCGCGAACCACATGGTCCTTCGGATACCCAGCGGCCCGGCGGGCCAATCCCCGTGTCGCCCGGCCAGGTGATCACCGGTCCCGGTGAAACGGCGGCGATCCGGCGTGTCGCGCTTGCCCGGCACCGCGCACGGCCCGCGCACGTAAGCTGGCATCGTGCGTACCCGACCGACGCTGACCTGGGCCGCTCCGGGCGATCCGCTCCCCCGCACGAGCCACCTCGCCGAGGTGGCCGAAGTGCTCGCCGACGGCCGGGTGCTGGTGCTGACCGGGGCCGGGATCTCCACCGAGTCCGGCATTCCCGACTACCGCGGCGAGTCCGGCAGCCTGCGCCGGCACACGCCGATGACCTACGACGAGTTCACCACGAGTGCCGCCGGGCGGCGCCGGTATTGGGCACGCAGCCATCTCGGCTGGCGCACCATCGCGCGCGCCGCACCCAATTCCGGGCACCACGCCCTCGCCGCACTGCGCGCGAGTGGCCGGGTTTCCGGCGTGATCACGCAGAACGTGGACGGCCTGCACCGCGCGGCCGGTACCCCGGGAGTGGTGGAGCTGCACGGCAATCTCGATCGCGTGATCTGTCTCGGCTGCCGCCGCGGCAGTGCCCGGGAAGAGCTGGACACCCGGCTTCGCACGGCCAATCCGGACTTCGGCGGCACCGCCTCCCGGATCAACCCGGACGGTGACGTCGAGCTGGCCGAGGAGGCCGTCCGCGCCTTCACGGTCGTCGAGTGCCTGCGGTGCGGCGGAATACTCAAACCCGATGTCGTCTTCTTCGGCGAGAACGTGCCCCGCGCCCGGGTCGAGCGGTGCTACCGGCTCGTCGACCGGGCGGCCGCGCTGCTCGTGCTCGGCTCCTCGTTGACGGTGATGTCCGGGCTCCGCTTCGTCCGGCACGCCGCGAAGGCCGGGAAGCCGGTCATGATCGTCAACCGCGGCCAGACCCGGGGCGACGAGTACGCGTCCATACGGGTCGACCGGCCGCTCGGTGCGGCGCTCGTGGAGTTGCGCTCCTTGCTGGATCCGGTGCCCGACGCGGCGGCCACGCCCTAGCAGGACCGCGCGTCCACGATGGACGGAGGCACAGCCGTCCTCCAGCGAAGCCAGGACCAGGGCCTACCGCTGTACAAGCGGCCCGCAAGGGCAGGAGAACTGCACGAACACTCCAGGCCCCGAACGTTCGCTCTGGGCTTTTCGCCTCGTGCTCTTAGATTTCTCGCGTGAGTCGCCGCAAAGCGGCCGAAGCGGGAGGAACCGGGGTGCGGGAACAACGGAGCGGGCACGGGGCAAGGCGGGTGCGCCGATCCTCGGCGGCGGTGGCGACGGTCCTGGTCCTGCTGTCCGCGCAAGCGTGCGCGAGCAAGTCCGACGTGACCATCGACGTGCTCATGGTGGACAACCCGCAGATGGTCGAGCTGCAGCAGCTCACCGCGACCGAGTTCACCCCGCGGACCGGGATCAAGGTCAACTTCACCGTGCTGCCCGAGAACCGGCTCCGGGACGAGGTCGACCGCGAGTTCACCGCGCAGGCGGGCAAGTACGACGTGGCGTCGGTGAGCAACTTCGAGACGCCGATCTACGCGGGCCGCCATCAGCTCAAGGCCCTGGACTCGTACACCAAGGACGACAGCACCTTCGACGTGAAGGACCTGATCGCCCCGATCGCGGACTCGCTGCGCGGGCCGGACGGACGGCTGTACGCGGCGCCGTTCTACGGCGAATCCTCGATCCTGATGTACCGCACCGACGTGCTCGGCAACCTCGGTATCCGGCTGCCGGCGACGCCGACCTGGCAGCAGGTCTCCGACGCCGCGGAGGCCGTGGAGCACGCCAAGAACGGGATGCACGGGATCTGCCTGCGCGGCCAGCCCGGCTGGGGCAACATGATCGCGCCGCTGACCACGATGATCAACACCTTCGGCGGCACCTGGTTCGACGCCGGCTGGAACGTGCGCACCGACGCCCCGGAGTTCCGCGAGGCCGTGCGGTTCTATCTGGACCTGCTGCACAAGGCCGGCGAGGACGTTCCGGAGCGCAGCGGCTATCAGGAGTGCGCCACCGCGATCGAACAGGGCAAGGTCGCCATGTGGTACGACTCGACCGCGGGCGCCGCGCAGCTGGAGGCGCCCACCAGCGCGGTCCGCAGCCGGATCGGCTACCTCTCCGCACCCGTGCTCAAGACCTCGACCGCCGGCTGGCTCTACACCTGGGCCTGGGGGATGGAGGAGAGCACCGATCACCCGGACGAGGCCTGGAAGTTCATGTCCTGGGCGAGCGGCCGGGACTACCAGCGGCTGGCGGGCAAGGTCGTCGGCCAGGCGAAGGCGCCCGCGGGCACCCGGTACTCGACTTACAACGATCCCGAATACCTGGCCGACGCCGGGGCGTTCGCCATGCCCACCTTCCTGTCCATCACCTCGGTCGACCCGCGCAAGGCGGGGCTGCAGCCGCGGCCCACGGCGGGCATCCAGTTCGTCGCGGTGCCGGAGTTCCGCCAGCTCGGCACCCAGGCCTCGCAGGCGCTGGCCGGGGTGCTCGAAGGGAAGACGAAACTGGACGACGCGCTCGCCGACATCCGCGGGATGGCGGAGAAGGTCGCGGCGCAGTACCGGAAGAAGTGACCGCTCAGCGCGCCGCGCGGCCGCCGGGCACCCGGTGCCGGATCAGCCGGGAACTGTTCCCGACCACCGCGACCGACGACGCGTTGTGCAGCACCGCCGCCACCACCGGGGACAGCGCGCCCGCGGCGGAGACCACCAGGCCCAGCGCGTTGACCGCGATGGACAGGCCGTAGTTCTGCCGGATCAGCGTGACACTGCGGCGGCTGAGGTCGCGCAGGGACAGCAGGGCACGCAGGTCGTCGCCGGCCAGCGCCACGTCCGCGGTCTCCACGGCCACGTCCGTGCCGTTCACGCCCATCGCGATGCCGATGTCGGCCAGCGCCAGCGCGGGAGCGTCGTTCGTGCCGTCGCCGACCACGGCGACCACATGCCCGTCCTCCCGCAGCCGCCGCACCACGTCCTGTTTGTCCTCGGGCAGCACCTGCGCCTGGAACTCCTCGACGCCCAGCTCCGCGGCGACCGCGGCCGCCGTGCCCGGGTGGTCCCCGGTCAGCAGCACGATCCGGCGCACACCGTCCGCGCGCAACGCCTGAAGTACTTCACGCGCTTCGGGACGTACCTTGTCCCGCAACGAAACCAGCCCGGTGAGCGCGCCGTCCACCGCCAGCAGCAACGGGGTTTCGGCCGCCTCACGGAGTTTCGCGACCCAGCGGCGAGCCTCGCCGGGCAGCTCCACGCCCTCGCCCTGCACCAGTTCCGCGCTGCCGATCAGCAGCACCCGGCCGTCGCTGGCCACCCGCATCCCTTGTCCCAGCAGGACTTCGCACTCCTCGTGCGGCGGGATCCGGATCCGCCGCTCCTCGGTGGAGCGGATCACCGCCTGCGCCAGCGGATGCCGGGAGTGGATCTCCGAGCTGGCCGCGTGCGCCAGCACCCGCTCCGGCGTCCAGTCCTCGGCGAAGGAGATCACGTTCGTGACCACCGGACGGCCGAGGGTGAGCGTGCCGGTCTTGTCGAAGACCATCGCGTCCACCCGGCCGGCCGCCTCCAGGTGCGCGCCGCCCTTGACCAGGATGCCGCGCCGCGCGCCGTTGCCGATCGCAGCGCTGATCGCGGTGGGCGTGGCCAGCCCGACCGCGCACGGGCACGCGACCAGCAGCATGGTCATCGCCCGCCGCACGTCCCGGGTGGCCAGTAAAGTCAGCCCGGCGAGCGCGAAGGAGGCGGGCACGAACCGCCGCGAGAACACCTCGGCCACGGTCTGGATCGGCGCGCGGTCCTCCTGCGCCTGCTCGACCCGGCGGATGATCCGGCCGATCGCGGTGTCCGCGCCGACCGCGCTCGCCCGCACCACGAGCCTTCCCCGCAGCAGCACCGAACCGGCGTGCAACGCGGTCCCGGCGGTCACGCTGACCGGCAGCTGCTCCCCCGTGACCGCGGACTGGTCCACGATCCCCTCACCCTCGGCCACCTCCCCGTCGACCGGCAGCACCACGTGTTCGTGCAGCACGACCTCGTCGCCCACGGCGAGATCGGCGATGTCGACCTCCGCCTCGACCGTGCCGATGCGGCGCCAGATTCGGGTCTGTGTGCCGGTCAGCAGCTCGGAAACCGCGCGGCGGCTTCGTCGCAACGTCAGGTCTTGGAGGTATTCACCGATATTGAGCAGCCAGAGCACGGTGAGCGCCACGACGTTCTCGCGCAGCACGAGGCTCGCCACCGTCGCGGCAGAGACCAGCGCGTCGGTGCCTGCGCCCCGTCCGCCGCCCAGCGAGCGGAGCGCACCGCGCAGGAACGGGTAGCCGGTGAAGATGGTGACGCCGGTGGCCGCCGTCCGGCCGGCCGCACCGAGCACCGGCGGACGGCGCAGGCCGTAACGGCGGATCCCCAGCACCACGAGCGCGAGCCCGCCCACGACCATCCGGACGAGGTCGGCGTTGCGCACGTCCGCCGAGCGCGGCGACCGGGTGGCGGACGGCGCGGGCCGCGCGGCTCCGTCCCGGATCGCGGCGAGCAACTCCGCGCGGTCACAGCGCGCCCGGTCGTACCACACGACGACGCTCGCGGTGCGCGGATACGCATGCACCTGGCGCACACCGGGCACGCGGTCCACGACGTCCTCCACCGCGACCGCGCGCGAGGCGTCGCCGGACAGCGGCGGGACGTGGAAACGCACCCGTCCCGCCGCGTCGGACAGCACCTGCGGTTCGACCGTGGCCACGGTCAGTGCTCGTGGCCGTGGCCCGTGGCGGCACCGGGCGGCGGGGCCTGCTCACCGATCCGGTCGCGAGCCTCGCTCACCAGGTCCGCGGTCGCGAGCCGGACCTTCTCCGCCCCGGTCTCCGCCGCCCGGACACTGCGCAGCCCCCACGTGGTGACCGAGACGGCCGCCGACCGGAAACCCTTCGATCGGGCGAACCGCTTCACCCCGTCGTACGCCGCCGCCCCGGCCAGACCGGTGACGACCAGCCCGACCGCCCTGCCGGCGATCTCGCTCTTCATGCCCACCTCCGCAGCTCCAGGCCGATGTCATGGCCCCTGCGCCGCCGGCCCGGCCGGACCGGCGGCGCCCTCGTCGAGCCGCGCAGCCTAGCCTCTCGGCTGGGCACCGCAAAGCTGTGAAGGGACCCTTCACGGACGCAGAGTCCGTGAAGGGTCCCTTCACAGCACCGCACAGCGCGCGGACGGCCACAATGGACCGCGGCCGGTCACTCCGTGCCGGGGTCGCGGAAGTCCTCCGGGCTCATCTCGTCGAGCAGGTCGCGGAACCGGCGGATCTGCTCCTCGTCCGGTTCACCGTCCGGCTCACTCGGCAGTTCGTCGCCCGCGGCCACGGTCACGTCGACCGCCGCCTCCTCCAGGACCGCTTCGGCGACCTCCAGCGGCGCCTCGGTGCGCAGCCCGATCGCGATCGCGTCGCTGGGCCGGGCGGAGACCCGCACCCCGTCGGCCAGCACCAGATCGGCGTGGAAGACGCTGTCGCGCAGCTGGGTGATCTCCACCCGCACGACCCGCTGGCCGAGCGCGCCGAGCACGTCGATGATCAGCTCGACCGTGCCCGGCCGCGCGGAGACCACGTGCTCCTGCGCCGCGGCCAGCTCCTGCGCCTCCGGCGCGCCGATCGTGATCGCCAGCCATCGGCGTGTGCCGCTCTCCTCGCGCAGCAGCACGACCGGCGCCACATCCTGCGCGACCACGGCCAGTCCCTGAACCCGCACCGCCACCATGGGGATCACCCTGCCTCCCGTGGAGTTCTCGAAGAAGGAATACCCAGCCGGGCCACGTTTCTCACCTGCCCGGACGGTATCGCGCGCGAATGTGGAACCGTTCACCCTGGGGGCCGAGAATGCTGAGGAATTCCACCGCGCGCTCGTCCGCGTTGCCGAACCAGTGCGGCAGATGCGTGTCGAACTCCGCGACCTCGCCCGCCGTCAGCACGAGGTCCTGGTCCCCGAGCATCACCCGCAGCCGCCCGCTGAGCACGTACAGCCAGTGGTAGCCCTCGTGCGAGCGCGGATCGGGCTCGCGCCGGGTCAGCCCGGCCGGAATGATGTGCTTGAACGCCTGCAGCCCGCCGGGGTTGCGGGTCAGCGGCACCACGGTCATCCCGTGCCGGGTGAACGGCCGCGGGTACACCCGGGGATCGCCCGTGGCCGGCGCGACGACCAGATCGTCGAGCGGCACCCGGTACGCCTTCGCCAGCGGGAGAAGAAGCTCCAGTCCCGGGCGACGCTGCCCGGATTCCAGCCGCGAAAGCGTGCTGACCGGGATGCCGGTGCTCGCCGAGAGCCCGGCCAGCGTGATCCCTGCGCGCCGCCGCAGCTCCCGCAGCCGCGGCCCCACCGCGCTGAGCACCTCGTCGAACTCGTCGGTCATGGCTCCACTGTGCGCCCGGGTTTGCGGTTCCGGCAAATCCGGTTGCCGTTTCGTCCGGGCGTGCGAAGACCGTGGACCCCCTCGCCGGCAACGAAAATCCCGGCTCGGCCGCCGTGGGAAACCCACCGGCTACAGCAGGCTTCCGGGACCCCGGCACCAGGGCACCCGGCCGGGGGAAGAGGTCCCCCGGACGAGCCCGATTGCGTTGTCGCACCCCCGAGGATCTGCGAGGATTCGGAACCGTCCCGAACTCTGGAGGGTTCCGATGGCAGCGAAACTCAACCCCTACGTCAGCTTCCGCGACAACGCCCGGGAGGCGCTGGAGTTCTACCATGAGGTGTTCGGCGGGGACCTCGCGCTCAACACGTTCGGCGAATTCGGCGCGTCGGCCGACGACGGCTACGCGGACAAGATCATGCACGGTTCACTCGACACCGACCAGGGTTTCACGCTGATGGCCGCGGACACCCCGCCGGGCATGGAACACCGGCCGGGCACGAACATCTCCATCAGCCTCAGCGGCGACGAGGCCGAGCTGCTGCGCGGCTACTGGGCGAAGCTCTCCGACGGCGGCGCCGTGGCCGTCCCGCTGGAGAAGCAGATGTGGGGCGACGAATTCGGCTCGTGCACCGACCGATTCGGCATCACCTGGATGGTGAACATCGGGCAGCCTGCGGGCTGAGCCGGAAGCCCGCTCAGAACCGGAACCGGTGCACGATCCGCGGGCGCAGCACGAGCCGGACCTGCTCGGTGGCGAGGATCCCGTCCAGGTCCGCGGCGCGCGCCGGATCGCCGAGGTCCCAGTAGCGCGCCGCGAGCCGGCGGGCCAGGTCGTGCGCTCCGCCGGGTTCCACCGTGGCGGGGCCCGCGATCGACACCCACTGTTCCCGCTCCCCCGCCGGCGCGGCCACGACGAGCGACGCGCGGGGGTCGCGCGCCAGCCGCCGGACCTTGCTCGAATCCGGGGCGGTGAACAGCTCGACCGTGCCCTCGTCCGTCACCTCGAACCACACCGGGCGGGGCTGCGGCGGGCGCGGCCCTGCTGCTGCCGAGAAGAAGCCGTGCAGCGGGCGGCGCAGGAATTCGATGTCCGGGGCGGTCAGGGCGGCGTCGGTAGGCATGAACCCAGTCAACCCGACCGTCCCGGACAATCCCATAGGTGAAACGCCGGATCACCCCCGGTATTCGTCCCGCCTCGGCACCGTGGACGCCTTCAGCGACTTGATCCGGCGAAGGCTGGATCCCGCCGGACGGCCGTGGCCCCTTCGCGCCCGCGAGACGGTCATCGCCGGGGGCACGGCGGAAGGCCGCACCACGCTCATCGTCGGCGCCTACCAACTGCGCGGGGAGATCCACGCCGTGGTGCGGCATTGCACCGCTCTGGCCGATGATCGACGGTTCGCCGGCGCTGCGTGAGTACGACGAAGCCATGCCGAAGCGCTGGCCGCCGCCTGTTGCCAGGCGATCGCGAAGTCCGTCTGCGACGCCTGTTCGGTGGCCCGGGAGGCGGACGAGCCCGAGGCCGCCGTGGACGAGGTGTTCGGGATGATCGAAGCAGCCTGGGCCTCGCTGTCCACTGAGGAGCTTCCACCGCGGATCACGCCGGAATTTCCCGGCAGCCGCCGAGGTTGAGGCAGCAGCGAAGAAAAGGGGCGGCGATGGAACTGGGCATCTACAGCTTCGGCGACCGGCCGCCGGACCCGCTGACCGGGGTGCAGGTGCCGGTCGCGCAGCGGCTGGCGGAGACCGTCGAGCGGATCCGGCTCGCGGACGAACTCGGCCTCGGTTTCTACGGCCTCGGCGAGCATCACCTCGCGGACTACGCCATCTCCAACCCGGCGACGGTGCTGGCCGCGGCGGCGAGCGTGACCGAGCGGATCACGCTCTCCAGCGCGGTCACCGTGCTCTCCACCGAGGATCCGGTCAGGGTGTATCAGCAGTTCACCACGCTCGACCAGCTCAGCCGCGGCCGGGCTGAACTGCTCGCGGGCCGGGGGTCGTTCACCGAGTCGTTCCCGCTCTTCGGCGCCGACCTCGCCGAGTACGACGAGCTGTTCGAGGAGAAGCTGGCGCTGCTGCTGCGCCTGGACCGTGAGGACCCCATCACCTGGTCCGGCCGTTTCCGCCCGCCGCTGGAGCAGGCGCACGTGTACCCGCGCCCGTACCGCGACCGGCTGCGCATCTCCGTGGGCACCGGCGGCAATCCGGAGTCCTCGATCCGCGCCGGGCTGCTCGGGCTGCCCGTGGTGTACGCCGTGATCGGTGGCGAGCCGGAGCGGTTCGCCCCGCTCGTGGACCTGTACCGGCAGGCCGGCGAGGCGGGCGGGCACACCGCGGACGAGCTGCCGGTGACCATGAGCGCGATCGGCCTGATCGCGGAGAAGTCCCAGGACGCCAAGGAGATCTTCTACCCGTACTGGCTGGAGACGATGAAGTACGGCGCCCGCGCCCGCGGCTGGGCGATCCCGTCACGAGCCGAGTACGACGCCTACACCCATCATGCCCGGGCGCTGTTCACCGGCAGCCCCGCCGAGGTCGCCGAGCGCCTGATCACCGTGGGCAGGCTGACCGGCGCGAGCCGCTACGCCCTGCAGATGGACTGGTCGGGCGTCCCGCACCCCGTGGTGCTGAAAGCGATCGAGCTGCTGGGCACGGAGGTGCTCCCGGCCGTCCGGAAAGAGTTCGGCTCGGCCCCCTGAAACGGGCTTCCACCGCGATTGGGACATGGCTGCGACACGACTCATGATCGTTCCTGACATGCCCGCCGAACCCTGTATTCCGAGGGAACATCCCCGGACAGGAGGAGTGCGTGATGAGCGAGCCGACCATACGGGACCTCGGCCATGTGTACCTGATCGGCATCGGCGGAGTCGGGATGTCGGGGCTGGCGGAGATCCTGCTCCGCCGCGGGGTGCCGGTGAGCGGCAGCGAGACCGGCGACCGCCCGGTCTGGCCAAGCTGGCCCGGCTCGGCGCGACGATCCACCGGCAGCACCAGCCGGGCAACCTGTGGAACGCCGACACGGTGGTGCGCTCCACCGCGATCCCCGACGACCACGTCGAACTCGTCGCGGCGCACGATCGCGGACTGCCGGTCCTGCACCGTTCCGAGGCACTGGCCAGGGTGCTGGCGGGCCGGCGCACCATCGCCGTCACGGGCACACACGGCAAGACCACCACGACCGCGATGATCACCGTCGCGTTGCGGGCCGGCGGGGCGGATCCGTCCTATGTGATCGGTGGTGACGTCCTCACGCTCGGCTCCGGCGGGCACGGCTCCGGTCCGCACTTCGTCGTCGAGGCGGACGAAAGCGACCGCTCGTTCGTCGCGTACAGCCCCGAGGTCGTTGTCATCACCAACATCGACTCCGATCATCTGAATACGTATGGCGATGTTGACGGTCTCGCGGAAGCGTTTCTCGACTTCTGCCGCCGTGTGCCGCCGACCGGTTTCGTGGTCACCAACGCCGACGACGAACCCTGCCGCCGGCTCGCCGCGACCCTGCGTGAGGAAGGCCGCACGGTCTTCACCTACGGCGAAGCCAACGACGCGGACCTGAAGGTGGTCGGGCTCACCACGGTCACCGACGGTATCCGCTACGACGCCGTACTCGACGGCGCCCTGATCGGTCCTGTCCGCGTCCCGGTCGTGGGAACCCATCTCGGGCTCAACTCCGCAGCCGCACTCCTGGTCACGCGCCATCTCGGCGTACCGGGTGGCGTACGTGGGCTTCAGCGTTTCCCCGGCGTACGAAGGCGTTTCGAGTTGCGCGGCGTCGCGAACGGCGTACGCGTGTACGACGACTACGCCGGCCATCACACGTCGATGGCCGCCTCGCTGCGAGCGATGCGTACGGTCGCCGAGGACCACCGGCTCATCGTGGTGTGCCAGCCCAACCGCGTGTGGCGCATGCGCCAGTTCCTCCACGAGACGGCCGGCTCCCTCGCCATCGCCGACGAAGCGGTGGTCCTGGAGATCTTCGCCCCGGGAGAGACGGTCACGCCCGACGTCGACGGCCGCGCCCTCACCGACGCGATCCCGCTTCCGCAGGACGCCAAGGCGTTCGCCGGCACGGCGTCCAACGCCATCACCGAAGTCGTCCGACGCGCGCGCCCGGGTGATGTGGTCGTCACCCTCGGCTCCCCGGAGATGGCCACGCTCGCCGGGCAGGCCGTCGAGGCCCTGGAGACCACGGCCGCCTGCGCCGGCTGAGACCACCCGCGGCGGCCGGTCAGTCGACGGCCAGGAAGCGGGTCAACAGGTCTTCGAGGGCCTCGGTCTCCTCGGCGCGGAACATCCCGAACAGCTCCCCGGCCGCCTTCCCGGCCAGCTCGCGGGCGGTGGCGAAGGCCTCCTCACCGGCCGGGGTCAGGGTCAGGTCCGCGACCCGCCGGTCGGTCGCCGAACGGGTGCGGGTCAGGTAGCCCAGCCGTTCGAGATCCTCCACGGTCCGCACCATGCCCGCCTTGTCGCTGCCGGTCTCCCGGATCAGATCGCGCTGGGTCGTCGCGCCGTCCCGGTCGATCAGCAGCAGCACCCCGAAATGCCGGCCGGTGAGGCCCAGCGGCCCGAGGGCCTCGTTCAGCGCCGCCGCCGCGCGCCGGTGCGCCTGGCGCAGCAGCAGGCCGAGCCGGATCGTCGGAGGTGGGGTGGTCACCGGCCCATCCTATGTTAGATTCATATGAATCCGATCCATATGAACCTAAAAGGGGGTCGCCGTGTCCACGACCGAAGCCGTCCGCGCCCCGGCGCCGCCGCGCTGGCCGCGCCTGGTGTTCCGGGCGACCACGCTGGTGAGCGCGGTCATGCTGTTCGACCAGGCGGTCTTCGCGGGCCAGTTCCTCTCCGGCGGCTACGACTCGCTGCAGGCACATCGGGAGAACGCGACCTACGCGGGGATCTCGGTACTCGTCTCCGCGGTGGCCGCGGTGCTGGTGCGCCGGCCCGGCCGCGGGCCGTGGTGGCCGATTCTCGGCAGCCTCGGCCTCTTCGGGCTGATCGCGCTGCAGATCGTGCTGGGTTTCGCGCGGCTGATCACGGTGCACGTGCCGGTCGGGGTGGCCACGATCCTGCTCGCCACGGCGATGGCGGTCGCGGCGTGGCGCCGATGACCGGGGTGAGCCGCCGGGTGTTCCTCGGCGCCGGGCTGGCCGCCGGCATCGGCCTCGGCGTGGGAATCCCGTTCGCGCTCGGTGCCCGCGGGTCGACCAGTACCGGCGCGGTGCTGCCCAGCCTGCTTCCGCCGGTTCCCGCGTTCGCGGTGCCGCTGCCGATCCCGCCGGTGCTGAGCCCGGTCCGGCGCGACGCGCACGCCGACTACTACGAGATCACCCAGGCTCCCGCACAGGTCTGCCTGCTGCCCGGCCTGCGCACCGGAATCTGGGGCTACAACGGGATCTTCCCCGGCCCGACCCTGGTCTCCCGCCGCGGCCGGCCGGCCGTCGTCACGCACACGAACCGGCTGCCCGTGCCGACCGTGGTGCACCTGCACGGCGGCCGGACCCCGCACACCGACGACGGGTACCCGGTGGACTTCCTGTACCCGGACGGCCCGATGCCCGGGATGCCCGGGATGGGGATGCCCGGCGGCACCCGGATGGTCCGCCGCGCCTACACCTATCCGATGGACCAGCGCGCAGCGACGCTGTGGTACCACGACCACCGGATGGATTTCACCGGGCCGAGCGTCTGGCGCGGGCTGGCCGGGTTCCACCTGGTGCGCGACGAGGAGGAGGACGCGCTCGGCCTGCCGTCCGGCCCGCGGGAACTGCCGCTGATGATCACCGACCGCAGCTTCGACGCGGACGGTTCACTGCGGTATCCCAGCCGTGAACCGGCGCTGAGGGAGCCGGGCGTCACCGACGCCTACATGGCGGGCGTACTCGGCGACGTCATGCTCGTCAACGGGGCACCCTGGCCGGTCGCCACCGTCGAAGGCGCGCAGTACCGGCTGCGGATCCTCAACGCGTGCAACGCCCGCCGCCTGGACCTCCGGCTGGATCCGGGCGCCCCGTTGACCCAGATCGGCACCGACGGTGGCCTGCTCGCCGCTCCCCTGCAGCACAACCATTTCGAACTCGCCCCGGCCCAGCGCCTGGACGTGGTCGTGGACTTCTCGGCCTACCGGCCGGGCACGATCGTCACCCTGGTCAACGACTTCGGCGAGGGCCGCATGGGCGAGATCCTGCGCTTCGCCGTGGGCGAGCGCGCACCGGACCGGTTCCGCCTGCCCGGCCGGCTGGGCACCGTCGAACCGCTCGGCCCGCCGTCCGTGACACGGACGATGCATTTCGCGTCCGCGGGCACGGACGGCTGGCGGATCAACGGCGCCCCGTTCGGCGTGGACACGGTGGCCGCGAGCCCGACGTTCGGCAGCACCGAGGTGTGGCGGCTGGTGTCGGACTTCCACCATCCCGTGCACCTGCACCTCAACCCGTTCCAGGTGCTCTCGCGCGGACTCGCCGGCCCCGGCCCGTTCGACGCGGGCTGGAAGGACACGATCGACCTGCGACCGGCCGAAGATGCGGCGATCGCGGTCCGGTTCGACGGGTACCGCGGCAAGTACGTGTTCCACTGCCACAACCTCGAACACGAGGACATGGCCATGATGGGGAACTTCGTGGTGACCTGAACGCCCCGGGTTCGCGAGCGTGCCGTCAGTCCACTTCGGACAGATGAGATCAGGCCTTGGCACCTCCGAGAATCCGCTGCAGTGCCGCACCGTCCGGTGCGCCGAGCCCGGTGCACGCGTCCCAGCCCGCGGCCGCCGAATACGCACCGTTGTTGCCCTGGGTGATATCGCGGAAGCCCGGCTGGGCCTTGCCCGCCGCCGCGGCGGCGTAGAGCTTGTTGTGCACCAGGCCGAAACCATGACCGGTGTGCTGCGCGATGCGGCTGAGCAACGCCGCCCACAACGGTGCCACCGCGCTCGTGCCGCCGACCACGGCGTGCTGCCCGTCCACGAGGATCCGGTACCCGGTGGCCGGATCGGCGTCGCCGGCCACGTCCGGCACGCCGCGGCCCGGCTTGCCCGCACCGGCCCGGACGGGCACCCCGGCCGTCTTCTGGAAGTCCGGCACCGGGAACGCGTCGCTGACGCCGCCGCCGGTCGAGCCGCCGCCGGAGGTGTTCCAGACTTTCTCCGCGGTGATCGTGGCCGGCGGTGTTCCTTCGAGCCGGGTGCCGCCGCAGGCCAGCGCGTGCGGACTCGACGCCGGGAAGTCCACGTGCTGCGCGCCGTCCTTCTGGCCGTCGGCACTGCCGTTGTCGCCGGAGGCCGTGCACACCGTCACCCCGAGCGCGGCCGCGTCGGCGAAGGCCTGGTCCATCGCCGTCCGGGCCTGCGCCGTCCACTGGTCCTCGGACTGGCCCCAGCTGATGCTGACCGCGACGGGTGTGGGGCTGGCGTGCACCGCGGTGCTGACCGCGTCGAGGAAACCCTGGTCGGTGTTCGGTGCGAAGTAGACGATCTGGGCCGCGCCAGGGGCGAGCGCGCCGATCACCTCGATGTCGAGGGCCACCTCACCGTCCGCGGAATTCGGGTCGCCCGCCGGTGCGTTGTGCGCGCCGTCCACCCCCGCCGCGGTCACTTTCGGTTCGGGGATCTTCAATTCGGCGAAGTAGTTCTTCAGGTCCTGGGGCCGGTATCCCCCGCCGAGTTCGATCACCGCGACGGTCTTGCCCCGGCCGTCGGTCCCGGCCGGGAAGCCGTACAGCGAACCGACTTCGTCCGGGCGGTACCCCTGCCCGGCGGCTTCGGTGTGCACCCGGAACTGCGCCCGCGCCTGCGGCCGTTCGTCCAGGCCCAGCACCGCGACCACGAAATCGCCGATTTCCGCGGGCACGTGGAGTCCCCCGCTGCGTGCCGCGAACTCCGCGGATCCGGCACCGCGGACCCGATTGAGCTCCGTGCCGAAAACGGCGGCCATCACCCGGGCCGGGCCGCGGACCGCCACCCGCCGGGACCCGGCGTGCGCCTCGGTCACCGTGAGCCCGGCGTCGGTGAGCACGGTCCGGACCTGCTCGAGTTCTTCGGGCGCGGCGCCGAACCGCTCGGCGAGATCGCCGGGACTCAGTGGTGCGGCCAGATCGGCCACCGAGAGCTCCGCACGCCGCCGGAGCACCACGGTCGCGGTGATCGTGGCGTCCGGATCGACCGGGCCGAGAACCTCGACCCCGGACAGCTCGGAACGAAGACTGCCTGACAAGGATACGTGCTGTACTCGGTTCATGACGGTGAGGTACCCCCACCCGCAGGAAGCCACACCGTCCGGACGGGGGATCACCTGTCCGGCGGTACCCGTGTTTCTGCCCGAAGCGCCGCTGGACAGCGCCATGATCCGGATCACAGACTTTTTCCATGCGAAGAATGGCCATCCTGGGCGCGGCCGTGGCGATCGGTCTCGGCGTCCTCACCACGGCGAGCACCGCGCAAGTACCGCAGACCCCGGACGGCTGGACCGGCACCTGGTCCGCGTCCCCGGGCACCGGCGTCGCCGACACGCCCGGCGGATATCCGGACTATTCGATCCGCAATGTCGTGCACACCAGTGCCGGCGGCGCGAAGGCGAGAGTGCGGCTGTCCAACAGATTCGGCACGGCCCCGCTGATTTTCGGGCATGTGACCGTCGCGGTCGCCGCGGCACCCGGCAGCCCGCGTGCCGCCTCGGGCACCGTGCGCTCCCTTACCTTCGGCGGGCAGCGCAGCGTCGTCGTGCCCGCGGGTGCCGACGTGCTGAGCGACCCGGCGGCGGTGCGGGTGCCCGCGGACGCGGATCTGCTCGTGACCACCTTCGTGCCGGCGAAATCCGGGCCGGTGACCTATCACGCGGCGGCCGAGCAGACTTCGTTCTTCACCCGCGACGGCGACTTCACCGCGGAGGAATCCGGCGCGTCGTTCACCGAGAAGACCGGCGCCTGGCACTACGTCACCGAAGTCGACGTGCAGGGCGCCGCGGCCGGCGCGGTGGTCACCCTCGGCGACTCGATCACCGACGGCACCGGCTCCACCCCGGGCACCGACCACCGCTGGCCGGACCTGCTCAGCGACCGGCTGCACGGGCGCTACGGCGTGCTCAACGCGGGCATCGGCGGCAACCGGATGCTGCTCGACGTGCCCGGTTCGCCGTACGGCCCCAACGCACTCGCCCGCTTCGACCACGACGTGCTCGCCGCCACCGGGGTGCGCACGCTGATCATCCTCGAAGGCATCAACGACATCCAGCAGCAACCGAACCAGACCGATCCGCAGCTGCTGATCTCCGCGCAGCGGCAGCTCATCGCCCGGGCCAAGGCGCACGGAATCCGCGTGCTGGGCGCCACCCTCGTGCCGTTCAAGGGCTGGGCTGCCTACAACGAGACCCTGGAGAACACCCGGGAGACGCTGAACCGGTTCATCCGCACCGGCGGCGCCTACGACGGGGTCATCGACTTCGACGCGGCGATCCGGAACCCGGCCGACCCGCACGCCATGCTCCCGGCCTACGACGCCGGCGACCACCTGCACCCGAACGACGCGGGCTACCGCAGGATGGCGGACTCGGTCAACCTCGGCCTGCTGTAGCCGCGACGAGCGGGCGGCGTGGGAACGCCAGCACCGCCAGCAGGCTGAGCACGCTCACGCCGACCATGTAGAGCGCCACCGACATCGACGTGCCGGTGGCGTTCTGCAGCGCGGTCGCGATCAACGGCGCGAACCCGCCACCCAGCACCGCACCCACGGCGTACGCGAACGAGGAACCGCTGTAGCGGAAGCGCGGCTCGAACAGCTCCGCGAACAACGCCGCCTGCGGTCCGTAGGTCGCGCCGAGACCGACGTTCAGCACGGCCACCGCGACGATCAGGAGCCACGGCTGCCGCGTGTCCACCAGCAGGAAGAACGGGATGGACCAGACCACCAGGAGCACGGATCCGGCCAGGTACACGGGTTTCCGCCCAGCCGTGTCGGACCAGATCGCGGCGCCGACGATGCTCGCCAGCCACACCACGCTGCCCGTGATCACCACCACGAGCATCGTCGCGCTGGACAGCTTCAGGACCGAAGTGCCGTAGGAGAGCAGATAGGCGAAGAAGACGTAGCCCAGCGCGGTGTTCGCGATGAAGCTCACCGCGGCGATCAGGACCTGCCAGGGCCGCGCGCGCAGGACTTCCACGATCGGCAGCTTGCTGCGCCTGCCGTCGGTGCGCAGCTGCGCGAACACCGGGCTTTCCTCCACACGCAGCCGGATCACCAGGCCGACCGCGACGAGCACCAGGCTGAGCAGGAACGGCACCCGCCAGCCCCAGGAGCGGAACGCCTCCGGCGTGAGCGAGCTGTTCAGCGCGAAGAACACCAGCTGCGCCAAAATCAGCCCGGCGGGCACGCCGATCTGCGAGAACGAACCGTACCGTCCACGGCGCCCCTCCGGCGCGTGCTCGACCGCCATCAGCGCCGCCCCACCCCATTCCCCGCCCGCGGAAATCCCTTGCAGCACACGGAGAACGACCAGCAGCACCGGCGCCACGACCCCGGCCTCGGCATAGGTCGGCAGCACCCCGACACCCGCGGTCGCGACGCCCATCAGCAGCAGCGAGGCGACCAGCATCGCCTTGCGCCCCACCCGGTCGCCGAAATGCCCCCAGACGATTCCGCCGAGCGGCCGCGCCACGAATCCCACCCCGAGCGTGGCGAACGCGGCGAGCGTGCCGGAAGCCGCGGACAGTTTCGGGAAGAACGCGTGGTTGAACACCAGCGCGGTGGCCGTGCTGTAGGCGAAGTAGTCGTACCATTCGATCGTGGTGCCGATCGCGCTGGCCAGCGCCACCCGCCGGATCCGGCCCCTGGTGTCCCCATCCTGATCGAGCACGTCCTGCCTTTCCCCGCCGTGAAAACCAGCGGCCAGGATGGCACGGCGGTCCAGTGCGGTCGAGGGGCCGGAAGGCTGGAAATCGGCGCCGCCGTCCGGGCCGGGCTCGGGAGAGCTGGCGCAACGCCCACCGCCGGCGAGCAAGGTCACACCCGGGCGACCGATCGTCCACCCCTTGCTCCCGCGTCACCGGCCTGGCGCGCGCACCTCCGCCGGGCGGCGGTCCGGCCGGAGCCCGCGCCAGGCCGTGTGGCGGAGCCTGCCGTCCCCCGGGGTCAGCCTGCGGTAGACGACTTCACCGACCGTTTCCGGGGACAGCCAGCGCGCCCCGCGCGCCCGCTCACGCGGGACTTCGTCGGCGAACGGGCTCGCGCGCCGTTCCAGCGGGGTCAGCTGTTCCTGCAGCGCGTGCAGCGCGGCGTCGGTGAAGCCGGTGCCGACGTCGCCGAGGTAGCGCAGCTCGCCCGTCTCCCGGTCGTACCCGCCCAGCAGCAACGCCCCGATGGTGCCCTCGCGGCGGCCACGACCGGGACGCCAGCCGCCGACGATCACCTCCGTGGTCTGGACCAGTGGATGCTTGAGCCACTCCGGGCTGCGCCGCCCCGGGTGATACCTCGACGCGCGGGTCTTGACCACCAGCCCTTCCAGCAGCATCTTGCGGGCCACTTCGAGCAGGCCGGCCGGGGTCAGGTCCTGGGCGGCGAGTTCGGCGTGGGTGTAGGACGGGGTGATCGCGACCAGCCGCGGATCCGGCGGTTCGAGCCCGGCCAGCACTTCGCGGCGTTCGTCGTAACTCGCCTCCAGCAGGCTCTCCCGGCCGAGACTCAGCGCGTCGAAGACGAAGTAGGCGATCGTGCGCCCGCCGGGTCCGGGCTGCTGCAGCAACCCGAAATCCGGCCGCCCGTGCTCGTCGAGCGCGACGATCTCGCCGTCCAGCACCGCCGCACGGCCGCCGAGCGCCGTGCCGAACGCGCCGGCCAGCTCCGGGAACCGGGGCGTGAAATCGTTATTGTTGCGGCTGGTCAGCATCGTCTCGCCGGACGGCGCGATCCGCAGCACCGCACGGTAACCGTCCCATTTGAACTCGTACGCGCAGGCGGGGTCGTCCCGGAGCACGCCACCGTCCGGGGTCGCCAGCATCGGCTCGATCGCGGCCGGCATCCCGGGCCGTGCGTCGTCGGGCATCGGCCACCTCCGTGCTCCACGGTAGGGCGCGCGGGCGGGTTTCGCTCCGGATGACTGTCGACGGCAGGGCGGCTCCGGTCCGCGGCAGGCGGCGCGGGCCGGTTCCGGTCCGGATGCTCGAACACGCGCCGGCCGCGGCCTAGGATGTCCGGGTGCCGAGCACGGATTTCGAACGGATCATCGCCGCCCTGCGCGACGTCGAGCGCGGCCGCGGCCGCGACTACACGTCGTTCAGCGTGCGCGGCAAGCGGTTCGGCTACCACTGGCCGCGCACCGACACCGTCGGGTTGAAACAGACGATCAGCGAGCAGCAGGCACTCGTCGCGGAACGGCCGGACGTGTTCGAGGAACAGTTCACCTCGGGCGGGTTCGGCTGGGTGGTGGTGCACCTGCCCGGCCTGCCCGCGGACGAACTCGCCGAGCTGGTCTACGAGGCCTGGCGGCTCTCGGCCCCGGAGGACCTGGCTGCGGAGGTTCCGCTTCCCCGGCTGTGACCCCGGGTCGGCGGTCGCTTGGGTGACCGGGCCGGCGGGGTCCGGTTCGGCTGCGTCCGGTTCCGGCCAGGCAGAGTCCGCGACCCGCCGCAGCCCGGTCCATCCCAGTCCTACCGCCGCAGCACCGTCAGCCGAAATCCGCCATCCGCCCAAGCGAGGTCCGCCGCAACGGTCCCCGGCACCCTCGGTCAGGGCTGGACCGCCATCAACCGGACGCTGATCGACCGCGGCTCGCCACCCGCCGGAGCCCGAGAGCCCGGCCCGCCCGTCCGAGCCCGGCAGACCTGCGCGCACCTCTCCACGAACCCAGCCCACCGGCACCCGGCTCACCACACCAACCATCCACAAAGGACAGCCGACTCCTACCCCTCAACCGTCACCAGGGGTTGTTGTCCTGCTCCTCCGGATCGACCCCGCCCCGACGCGGTGCCGGGCCGTCGGCAGGCGGCGGAGACGCCGGGGGCGGGCTCGCCGCCCCACCCGCGGGCGCCGGAGGGGGTGGAGGTGGCGGCGCGGGCTCCGGATCGGGCTCTTCCGCATCGCCGGGCGGATCCTGCGGGTCGGGGAAGCGGTCGCGCAGCGAGTCGAGCAGGACAGCGCGGGTCTCCTGGTCCTCGTCGCCAAGGCGTTCGCTCATCACCTCGGCGACCTGCTCGCTGATGCCCGCCTGGGCCTTGCGCATCGTGGTGAGCACCATCCGGGACAGCTCCTCGGGCGGGATGGTGCGGGTGCGGGAGCCGAACACCAGCTCGCGAACGACCCCGTCCGCGCCGACGGTGACCCGCACGGTGCCGTCCGGGCTGGACGCGGTCAGGCGCAGCCGCTCGGTCTCCTGCTGCGCGGCGGCGTACCGCTGCGCCTTGCGCGCGAACCCCGCCGACCATTCGTCCATCCGCCGGATCGCCTCGTCGGGGTCGCTCATCGCCTCGCCGAGGCCGCCGCCCGCACCGGTCATACTCGTCGTACTCCCTCGAAATACCGGTCCCCGCCTCGGAGACCACCTCACCGTCCTCGCGCACCGGAGCACCGTGCTGTGAAGGGTCCCTTCACGGACTTGGAGTCCGTGAAGGGACCCTTCACAGCGTTCCGGGCGTCGAGAGCACCTTGCGCAGTGGCTGCGCCTGCCCGTCGTCACCGTCCTGATAGGACTTCGCCGCGGCACGCACGTTGTCCGCGGTCGACTGCACGCCCTCGGCGGCCGCATCGATGGCCTCCTTGGCCTTCTCGCCAGCCGGGTTGATGATCGGCGGGAGAAAGGCGCACAGCAGCCCGTACGCGTCATCGGACATCGCGTAGTTCGCCGCCTGCTGGGCCGTGTGCAGGCGATCGACCAGCGCCTCGACGTGGCTCGCGTGCGCCGTCAGCTCGTCGGCCTGGACCTCGAACCCGCCCTGTCCTGCCATCGCCACCTCACTTCCAGTCGGTGTTCTTCCAGTCGCCGATCACCGGCGGCGCGACGACCTCGTCCGCGGAGAAGAACGACGGATCGTCCGATTCGACGTAGTCGGCGATCTTGTGTTCCTTGTCCTCCGGGCCCTTGCCGCCCTTGTTGCCGCCGCCCATGCCGTTCATGCCCGGGCTGCCGGGCGTGCCCTTCGCCCCGGCACCCGCCGCACCACCACGGCCGGGCACCGGCTCCTCGGGCACACCGGCCCCGGTGCCGGGACCACCACTGAGCGAGCCGCCACGGCCACCGGCGGCACCGCCGAGACCGCCGCCGCCGAGCCTGCTGCCGATGCTCTCGCCGTTGATCCCGCCGCCCCGGCCGATGGTCGGGACCTTGCCACTCCCCGAACCACCGCCGGGACCGCTACCAGGACCACTGCCGCCAAGCGGCTCGCCGTCGGGCAGCTTCAACGGCGGGATCCGCGGGCCGGGACCGCCCGGCCGTCCGCTGGGACCGCCGGGCGGCAGCGAGATCGGCGGCAGGCCGCCGGGGTTGCCGAGCGGGCTGCCGACCGGTCCGCCGGACGGCGGGGACAGCGGCGGCAGCCGCCCCGGGTTGCCGCCGAGCGGCTCGCCCCCAGGCGGGGACAAGGGCGGCGGGACGAACGAGGGATGAGTGGTGGACGACGGTTTCGTCGTGTCGCCGGGGGGTAGCGAGATCGGCGGCAGGCTGCCGGGATTGCCACCGTGCGGAGTACCGCCGGGCGGGACGAACGGCGGCGGAGAGAACGGAGCACCACCCGGGCCGCCACCGCCGGGACTGCCGGGGCTGCCGGCCGGTGGCGCGGGCGGCGGCTGGAAGCTGGGGCGCACCCCGTCCCCCGGACCACCCGTGGGCGGCCGCCCGTCGTCGCCCCTCGGAGCGGGACCGCCCGGGTCGCCGGGACCGCCGACCGGGGTGCCCTCCTCCGGGGACAGCTGCCGGGGGTCGCGCCGGTCCGGGACAGAGGACCGCCCACGCATGTCGGGGTCGATCAGGTCCCCGGCGACGGTGCGGCCACGCGCGGTGGGGCTGGGCATGAGCCGGTCCGCCCGCAGCGCGGTGGCGAGCTTCGGCGGCGCCGCGAACCGGGGCGTGGCCACCGCCGAGCCGATCGTCTGGTCGTAGCGAGTCATGATCTGGGCCGCCTGCTCGCGCGCGGCCTGCTGTTCGGTGTAGGTCCGCGACGCCTGGACGGCCTGCCGGGCGTACTCCACCGGATCGGTGATCCCCTGCAGGCGCGCGTTCGCCGACCGCACCGAGAACTCCACCGGCGGGTTGGCCCCCATGGCCTGCTGGGTCTGGTCCAGCGCCTGCGAGTGGATCTCCTGCTGCCGTCCGGACAGCGTCGCGCCCTGCGCGGTGGTGCCGAGCCACTTGCCGACGTTCGCCATGTGCTCGCGAACCGCGTCGCCGCCTTCGCCCTTCCAGTCGGCCGCGCTCGCGGTGATCGCCTCGGCGAGGGAGCGCTGGTGCTCGGTCAGCTCGCCGCCGGCCCGCACCCACTCTTCCGCCGATTCGGCGACCGAGGGGGCATTCGCGTCCTCGCTGATCGCCCGGACCATCTGCTCGTGCGACGCGTTCTCCCACCGGGTCCGCGGTGGTGCGCCCGGAGTGCGCATGTCCAGCCCGTCCCGCAGGCCCTGCCCCGATTCGCCGATCTGGCGCAGGTACAGCTCCTGCGCGTACTGCTCGCGCAGCTTCGGGGGCAGGTTCATCCCGATGGCGCCGAACAGGATCGCCTGCAGGTCGGCGTTCTGGTTGGCCTCGTCGCGGATCTCGCCGCCGGAGTGCATCTCGTCGGACCGCAGCGGACCCACGTAGTACTTCGACGACGGGTCGGCGGTCAGCTCGTAGTACGGGCTGTGCGGGTCGTAGTGCGGCGAGGACGGATCGGACACGTCCGCAGCGGAGTTCGTCTTGTCGGTGATGGCCACGGGAAATCCCTCCTCAGTGCGGTCCGGGGTCACCCGGCAGGTGCCGGAAGGACTCGGTCGCGGTGTGCTCCCGCTCGCGGTAGGTCTTCTTCGCCAGCTCGATCGCCTCGATGTAGGACGGGAACTCGTCCCGCGCCGCTCGCAGCTGGGTGAGCAGGCCCTGCGAGTCGCTGGCGGTGGCGACCATGTGCCCGGCGACCCACCGGCCCGCCGCGGACTGCGACATCATCGGCAGCTCGCCCACCTTCTGCAGCGCGTCCCAGCGGGCCTGCAGCGAGTCGATCACGCCCTGCAGCGCGGAGATCATCTTGTCCCCGGTGCCCTCGTCCACCGCGAAGGAACCGCTCTTCGCCAGCTCCGTCATCCGCTTGCCGGACAGCACCGGGGCCCATCCGGCCGACGCCGGCTCGGCCGGCTGCGCCGCCGAAGCCCACTGGGCCGCCGATGACTCCACGTTCACCGGGGACGGGCTCACCTCCGCCGATCGCGGCGGCATCTCCTCGGTCATCGGACTTTCCCTCCTCGTCGGCCCGCTCTGCCCGGCACGGTCGGTCACCGTCCGGCAGTCGGCGCGGTCAGTAAACGGCGGAGACGGCGTGACGCACGGCACGGGCGAGGTCCGATCGCCCGGCGGGCAGGTAGTCCGCGCTCAGGTCCCCGGACTCCCCTTCGGTGGTCTTGACCAGATAGCGGCCGTCGGCGGTGTCCAGCCAGCTCAGCGGGCTCGCCGCGCGCCGCTCCCCGCGCCGCCCCCAGCCGGTGACGATCACGTGGCCGCCACCGAGCCGGGGCTCGGCGAGCACCCGCTCCAGCACCTCGGCCCCGCCCCGCGACGGCCGGGCCGAGCGCGGCTCGGGCCGGCCGGGCTGCACCCGCCCGCTCACCTCGATGGTGCCGAAGGCGTCGGTCTCCTCCTCGTCCTCGGCGGCTTCCGCGCGCCGCCGGGCGGTCATCGCGGAGACCACGCGGGGCGCCTCCTGGTGCACGGTGTGCGCCCCGGTGGTGGCCGCGCGGGCCGGTGGCAGCACCCCGGTGACGACCTCGACGAGGTCCTCGTCGTCGAAGAGCGAGAAGAGCAGGTCGTCGGTCCGCGGCTCCTGGGTGATGCCGACCGCCTGCCTGCCGTCGGTGAGCGCGAGCACCGCGATGTCCGCGCCGAGCCCGTCCACCCCGGTGACCGCCACCGAGACCCGCGGCTTCGCCAGCAGCCCGAAGGCCTTTTCCACGCTGGGATGCAGTTCGCCCTGCACGGTCAGCCGGCGTTCCTCCAGCCCCCGGTAGACCTGGGCCGCCACGCGCACGTAGCGCACCGGGTCCGCGGGCACCGTGCCGATACGCAATGGGTATTGGCGGATGTCGCCCCCGGCTGCCTGCGCGATCACCAGGGATTCGACCACGTCGAGCACGAACTCGAACCTGTCCGCCATAGCCGAAAGTTCCTTCCCCCAACCCGGTTCCGCGCCCCGCGGCCGCAGCCGCGCCAGCCCGCGCGGCACATCCCGTCATGATCGACATTAGCAGTCCGGCAGCTGTCGCACTGCCGAACTCCTCCGCCTGCCCGAAAGTTCGCCACGGACGGCCGGGCCGGGCAGACGCGCTCAGCCCACCCGGGCCTGATACACCCGCAGGTTCAGCCGGACCAGTTCCAGCAGCGGCACCGCGACGTCCAGCCGATGCGCGCGCTCCACCAGATCGCCGATGATCTGCTCCCCTTCGATCGGGTACCCCGCGGTGAGATCGCGATACAGCGAGGTGGCGCGCGCGGCCCCGGGTTCGGTCGTGTCCGCGCGGATCCGGTCGAGCCGGGCAAGCGGCACCGGGTGCCCGGCAGCCGCCGCCACCGCCGCGCATTCGGCCACCACGGCAGTGGCGAAACCGATTCCGCCGGGCTGATCGGCGACTTCGCCGATCGTCCCGCGCATCAGCGTGGTCACTGCGCTCATCGAGGCGATGAAGACCCATTTCGCCCACATCTGCCCGAGAATGTCCGGAGAGAGCACGGTGTCGAAGCCCGCGCCGGACAGCACCTCGTGCACCGCGCCGAGACGCTCCGGGTCAGCGCCCGGATCGCGCGCCGTAGGTGAGCGACTGGAGATCGGCCAGCCGCCGGATGTCCCCGTCGGCTTCGAGCGTGGTCATCACGAACGCCACCCCGCCGAGCACCCGGTCCTCGCCGAACCGCGCGCTCAGCGCGGCGAGGTGGCGCATCCCGTTGAGCACCGGCAGCACCAGTGTCCGCGGGCCGACCGCGGACACCAGGTCCTCGGGCACCTCGTCGAGCCCGGCCGCCTTGACGGTGCACAGCACCACGTCGTACGGCTGGTCGAGACGCCCGGCCTGCACGAGTTTCGGGGTGAGCACGCTCTGCTCGCCCAGCCCGGTGATCCGCAGGCCCCGTTCGGCCAGCACCCGCGCCCGGCCCGGAAGGTCACGTCCCGGCCTGCCTGCTGCACCCTGCCGCCGAAGAATCCGCCGGTCGCCCCGGCCCCTGCCACCAGAATCCGTGTTCCGCTCACCACTCCGCCGACGGTAGGCCGCCGGGATTCACCAGGCAAGCCGGACCGTCCACAGTGGAGCGTGCCGCCGGACTGCCGCGAAACGTACGTTACCGGACAAGGAGACCCGGACCGTGGCGGGATTCGTCGGCCACCTGGCGGTATCTGTACCGCCATCCGGACCGGCGGCGACCAGTGCGCGCCGGACCGTCCTCAGTGGACGCCGCGATCGGCACCACCGGGCGGTCACGTCCGGTAGGCCTGCCAGCCCAGCACGATCGCGAGCGTCAGCCCGCCGAGGCCGATCGCGATCCGCAGCGGGGTCGCGGGCAGGTACCGCACCACCACCGAGCCCAGCCACGATCCACCGGCCGAGCCGAGGCACAGCGCGATCGCGGCCGGCCAGCACACGTCGCCGGTGACGGCGAAAACCGCCGCGGCGACGAGGTTCGCGCAGCCGGTGGCGATGTTCTTCGCCGCGTTCGTGCGGGCCAGCGACTGGTCCCACACCGTCATCAGCAGCGCGAGCATGAGCACGCCCGCCGCGGCGCCGAAGTAGCCGCCATAGACCCCGGCCAGGAACGCCGCGATCCCGGTGCCCGGCCCGATCCCCCGGTGCGCCCGGTGCTCGGCCAACCGCCGCAGCCGCGGACCGGCCATCAGCACCAGCGAAGCACCGCCGATCAGCCACGGCACCACCGCCGTGAACGAATCCGCCGGGCCGGCCAGCAGCAGGACTCCCCCGCAGGCACCCCCGGCGGTGGTGATCACGCACAACGGCAGCAGCCGGCGCCACTGCCCGGACAGCTCCGGCCGCGCCCCGGTGGCCGCACCGGCCGTGGTGCCCAGCATCGCCACGGTGTTGGTCATGTTCGCCACCACCGGCGGCAGCCCCGCGGCGAGCAGCGCCGGATAGGACACCAGCGAAGCGAGCCCGGCCGTCGCCCCCACCAGTCCCGCTCCGAGCCCTGCGAGTACCAGCAGAGCGAACTCCCCCACGTCCACGGTCACCCCGGACAGCAGGGCACAAGAGCGCGGAGGTATAGGGCGTTATACAGCACGCTCAGCCCGCCAGCCCCGCCGCATCAAGGCCGCCCGGCAAGTTGAGACTGTGCCCGGTGTGCTCGACCTTCGCCCGCAGGTAGCGCATGTTCGTCTCGGTCGCGAAGACGCCGGTGCGGACACGCTCGCGAACCTGCAGCCCGTACGCTTCGAGCTGGGCGACCTTGTCCGGGTTGTTGGTCAGCAGATCGAGCCGTCGCACGCCGAGGGCATCGAGCATCTGCGCGGCGGGGGTGTAGTCGCGCGCGTCTTCGGGCAGCCCGAGGGCATGGTTGGCGGCGTAGGTGTCGAGGCCGCCGTCTTGCAGGGCGTACGCGTCGAGTTTGCGGTACAGCCCGATTCCCCGGCCTTCCTGCCGCAGGTACACGACGTAACCGCCGGTCCCGGCCATCCGGCCGACCGCCTCGCGCAGCTGGGGTCCGCAATCGCAGCGCGCCGAGCCGAAGACGTCGCCGGTCAGGCATTCCGAATGCAGCCGGACCAACGGCACCGGGCCCGGATCGCCGAGTACGAATACGAGGTGCTCCAGCCCGTCCGGCAAGCCGGTGAAGGTGATCGCCTCGGCCTCGGCGCCCGTGCCGTCCTCGAACCGCAGCGGAATCCGTACCCGGGTCCGCACCGCTGCCCGGCCTGTGTTCATCGATCACTCCCTGTACCCCTTGATGATCCGACCCTACCCGCGGCCCCGGCCGGACTGAGGCTCCCTATTCGCTTGACCGCTGCACGAAAATCGTGTCGTCGCTCACAAAAGGACCGCCGCCCCGCCACCCCGAAGGACGCTCCACAATGGACTCATACCCTGCTTGGATCGATCGCAATCTCGCCGAGCACGCCGGTTACCTGCACGCGGCGCTGCCCGGCGCCCGGGTGCACCGCACCGGCGACCTGGTGATAGCCGACAGCGGCATCGCCGACGACACCTTCAACATCGTCGCCGCGGCCGACTTCACCCCGGACCGGGCGGAGCAGCGGATCACGGAGACGATCACCGCGCTGCGCGCCACCGGACGCCCGTTCTCCTGGTGGATCGGCCCCGCCGCACGACCGGACGATCTCGCCGAGCGGCTGGCCGCCCGTGGGCTGACGCCGACCGAAACCGCGACCGCGATGTGGGCCGCGCCGTCCGGTCCGCCCGGCCCGGCACCGGACCTGGTGATCACCCCGGTCACGACCGCCGCACAGGTCCGGGAGTTCGCCGCGATCCAGGCGGCTAACGGGACTCCGCCTTCGCCAGGAGTGGCTGCGTTCTACCGATACGCCGCCGCCCGGCTGCTCGCCCCCGGCTGTCCCGGCCGCCTGCTGCTCGGCCACCGGGACGGAATCCCGGTCTGCGCGGCGGAAATCCTGCTGCACGAAGGAACCGCCGGGCTGTACAACGTGTCCACGCTCGCTGCCCACCGCCGCCGCGGCTTCGGCAGCGCGATCACCCTGGCCGCGATGCAGACCGCCCGCGATGCGGGTGCCGACCTGATCACGCTGCAGGCCTCCGCGGACGGGGAACCGGTCTACCGGCGGCTCGGCTTCCGACCGTGCGGGCAGTATACGGAGTTCGCGATCCTTCCTTGACCGAAGTCGCCGACCGTCCACAATGTCCAGAGGAGAACAGGTCCTGGTCTCCACCCAGGTGGGCAGTACGCGGAGTTCGCGATCGCCCCAGAGCCGGAACGACCGACCGTCCACAGTGTCCAGAAGGGAACGCGCCCCAGTCTCCCCAGGTTGGCGGCATCCACTTCGCCACCGCCGGCTCCCGCCCGGAAATCGTTGCCAGCAAAGCGAGATCCGGCGGCACCAAGACGCCAGCGGACACCAGAGCGGGCAGCAGCCGCTCCACCGGAACGCCCGGGTGCAACCGGGCACGAACCGCCGCCACAACGGCGGTCACCTCATCCGCGCCCCGACCACCGCCGGGGTCGAGAACGGCCAGGAGGGCGGCAGCGAGCACGGGCGGCACCGGCCGCGGATGTTCCTCACAGCACAGGAATCCCCGCCCCAGCACGACAAGCGCAAGCCGTTCACGATCGGTCAGCGGCGGGGCCGAGGCAGCGGGGACACCGTCGGCGACACGGATCTCCAGCACGTGCTCACGGCCACCCGAGCCGCGGACGAACACCGGCAGGTATCCCGGCGACAGCGCGACCGGCCCGGCGCCGGGGAACAGCAGCCGGGGCCGCGGCAGGACCTTACCGGTGGCCCGGACCCACCACCGGCCACCGTGCTGGTGCAGCACGCCGTGGTGCCGGCTGACCCGCCGGTCGTCCTCACCCAGCGGCACGGTCACCTCGGCGCTGTTGCGGCCGAAGCTCACCGGCTCCGGGTCGGCGGGCGGCACCAGGACTCCCCGGCAAGCCCGAGCACCCCCAGCGTGCCCGGCGGCGACGCGAGCCCCAGCGCCAGGCTCGGATGCCCCTGGTTCAGGTAACTCGCCGTGACCATACTGCATCACGCCGTGTGGCATAACCCGCCCTGGCGGTCTCAGGTCACCGCCGGCCGGGCCGGCTCGCCGTCGTCCGGCCACTGTGGACTGTCCGCTGTGGACTTTCGGACCGTACACGCCGTGACGGCGCACTTTCGCCGGTCCGGCCCTATCCCCCGCACCGATGGGTACGCACAGTGAGCTCCTGGGTCACGCAGCGCGCCGCGCCGAGGCAGCCGGGTGAATCGCGGTTCGCGACGGCCGCGCGGGGGTACCTTTCCGGCAACGGTGGGCGGGGCCGAAGGGAGACCTCCATGCTGAGTCACGATGAACGTGCCGAGCTGGACAAGATCGAGCACTGGTTCGAGACCGCCGACCCGGCGCTGGCCACCGCGCTCCGCCGCGGCAAGCCGATCCCTTCGACCGCGCCACTGCTCGTGCTCACCGTGCTGCTCGACGTCACCGCCGCCGGACTGCTGACGGCCGGGCTGCTCACCACGAGTCCCGCGCTGACCCTGTGCGCGCTGCTGGCCGCCGCCGGCGGAGCCGTCGCGCACCTCGCCCACTTCCGCGAAGGCCGGTGACCGTCGCACTGCCACGGTAGTGCCCGGGAATCGCCGCGCGCCGGGGTTTTCGAGGACAGCACCGGTGCAGCGCGCCGTCCCCCTGCGAATCCCACCCGCACGCCGCACACTGACAAGGTGTCCGACTGGGTCCTGCACATCGATCTCGATCAGTTCCTCGCCGCGGTCGAAGTGGCCCGGCGACCGGAGCTGCGCGGGCGGCCGGTGATCGTCGGCGGCACCGGGGATCCGGCGGCGCGCGCGGTGGTGGCCACGGCCTCGTACGAGGCGCGGGCGTTCGGGGTCGATTCCGGAATGCCCTTGCGGCTGGCGATGAAACGCTGCCCGGACGCGGTGCTGCTGCCGGTTGACGGGCCGGTGTACCAGGAGGTCTCCGACCGGGTGATGGCGCGGCTGCGGGAGTTCCCGGTGGTGGTCGAGGTGCTCGGCTGGGACGAGGCGTTCCTCGGCACGGACACCGGCGATCCCGAGGCGCTCGCGGCGGAAGTCCGGCAAGGGATCGCCGAGGAGACCGGGCTGTCCTGTTCGGTCGGCATCGACGACAACAAGCTGCGGGCCAAGCTCGCCACCGGCTTCGCCAAGCCGGCCGGGATCTTCCGGCTGACCCAGGAAAACTGGTGGGAGGTCATGGCCGAGCGGGCCCCGGACGCGCTGTGGGGCATCGGCCGCAAGACCGCGAAGAAGCTGATCGCCGCCGGCTACCCCACCGTGCTCGAACTCGCGGGCGCCGATCCGGACGTACTCGCCGCGCGGTTCGGGCCGCGGATGGGTCCGTGGTACCGGCTGCTCGCCGGAGGCATCGGCGAGGCCGAGGTGAGCGCGACCCCGTACGTCGCCCGTTCCCATGGCCGGGAAACGACCTACCCGCAGGACCTCACCGACCCGGCCCGGATCACCGAAGAGATCGACGTGCTGGCCGCACGGGTCGCGCAGGACGTCGCCGACGAAGGGCGCCCGGCCGCGCGAGTGGCGGTGAAGGTCCGCTTCGCGCCGTTCTTCACCCAGACGCACAGCATGACGTTGCCCGAACCGTCGTCCGACCCCGCCGTGCTCGCCCGCGCGGCGCGGGAACTGCTCGGCCGGTTCCCGTCCGGAAGGCCGGTGCGGCTGCTCGGGGTCCGGGCCGAATTCCCCCGTCCGCCGGACGCTTGACAGCGCCACCCGGCAGTTGCCAAGGTGGATCCCGGCGCGTCCTGCCGGCGCGGCCCACGAGCCGAGAGGCGCTGTGACGGGGTTTCCCGCCACGCTCGGCTCGTGCGTAACCGAGCAAAGGGCGCCTCCTGTGAAGGAGGCGCCTTTCGTGTCCGGTGCTCGTGCTCCCCGGATTCCGCACAGCCTCCTGCCCTGGCCTGTACACCCGCGGACCCGGAAAGGGAACCACCGATGACCCCTGCGCTGATGAACGCTGTTCCGACGAACCCTGTGGTGCAGACCGCGGGCGATCTCGAATTCGCCGTCGCGGACCTGTCCCTCGCCGCTTCCGGACGCACGCAGCTGCGCCTGGCCGAGCACGAAATGCCCGGGCTGATGGCGCTCCGGCGCGAGTTCGCGGAGACGAAACCGTTGCGTGGCGCGCGGATCGCCGGCTCGCTGCACATGACCGTGCAGACCGCGGTGCTGATCGAGACGCTCGTCACGCTCGGCGCCGAGGTGCGCTGGGTGTCCTGCAACATCTTCTCCACCCAGGACGAAGCCGCGGCCGCGGTCGTGGCCGGCCCGGACGGCACCGCCGAGCATCCGGCCGGTTCCGCCGTGTTCGCGTGGAAGGGCGAAACCCTCGACGAATACTGGTGGTGCACCGAACAGTTGTTCCGCTTCCCCGGCGGAGCACTGCCGAACATGATCCTCGACGACGGCGGCGACGCCACCCTGCTCGTCCACAAAGGAGCGGAGTACGAAGCGGCGGGCACGGTGCCGCAGCCCGACGAGAACGATCCCGAGGAATACCGAATCATCCTGCGCACGCTCGCGCAGAGCCTCGCCGAGGATCCCCGGCGGTTCACCCGCATCGCCGAGCAGGTCCTCGGTGTCACCGAAGAGACGACCAACGGCGTCAAGCGGCTCTACCGGCTGGCCGAGCAGGGTGCGCTGCGTTTCCCCGCGATCAACGTGAACGACTCGGTGACGAAGTCCAAATTCGACAACCGTTACGGCATCCGGCATTCCATGGTGGACGGGCTCAACCGCGCCACCGACGTGATGATCGGCGGCAAGCTCGCCGTCGTCTGCGGGTACGGCGATGTCGGCAAGGGCGCCGTCGCCGCGTTGCGTGGGCAGGGCGCGCGCGTGGTGATCACCGAGATCGACCCGATCTGCGCGCTGCAGGCCGCGATGGACGGCCTCGACGTGGTCGAACTGGACGACGTGGTCGAGCGCGCGGACATCTTCCTCACCACCACCGGCGGACGCGACATCGTGTCCGCCGCGCAGATGGCCCGCATGAAGCACAACGCGATCGTCGCGAACGTCGGGCACTTCGACAACGAGATCGACATGGCCGGGCTGGCGAAGGTGCCGGGCCTGCGGAAGGCGGAGATCAAGCCGCAGGTGCACGAATGGGTCTTCCCGGACGGCCACGCGATCATCGTGCTGTCCGAGGGCCGGCTGATGAATCTCGGCAACGCCACCGGGCACCCGTCGTTCGTGATGTCCGCGTCGTTCGCGAATCAAGTGCTGGCGCAGATCGAGCTGTTCACCCGGCCCGGCCACTATCCGGTGGGGGTGCACCGGCTGCCCAAGCAGCTCGACGAGCAGGTCGCGCGGCTGCACCTGGACGCGGTCGGCGCACGGCTGACCCGGCTGAGCCCGGAGCAGGCGGAGTACCTCGGCGTCGACGTGGACGGGCCCTACAAACTGGATCACTACCGCTACTGACGCTCCCGCGGAGGCCGCGCCGGAGCCGGGGGACGAAAAGGGTCCTCCGGCTCCGAGGGGGAGGGAGAGCCGAAGGACCCCGTTAGTGTTAGCACACCGCCAAGCCGCTTGTACACGGCGACGCACACGATCGGGTAAGGATCACGGACTTGGGAGGCGTTTCGCCACGAAACCCGTAACACGAAACCCTTTCACGAGGCGCGGCGCAGCACCGGCGCGGGGAGCGCCGCCGGGACACAGCCGCACGCCGGATCCACGGCGTGACAGTCCACGATCAGCCCGTGCCGGACCCGGTCGAGATCCTCGCAGCAGGGATCGGTGCACTCGGCGTACCCGCCGTCCGGATGGACGACCAGGGTGCCGTGACAGTGGTCGATGCCGTCGGTGCAGAACGCGCATTCCATGATTCGAGCCGCCTTCCGCGTCACGTCCGCGTCGGGCCGCACAACCTGGCGAGCCCCCGGACGGCTCCTTGGTACCACCGGCACCCCGCTCCGCCCGGCATACCCCCGGCGTGTCGGAGCCGCCCGCGGACCGGCCCGGAGACCGGCCTGGTCACCGCCGTCACACCGACGGGTGATGCTGCTCGCGAACCCGCGACGACTGCCGGCCGGGACCGATCCGCCGCGGCAACGCGCCGACCCCACACCGATGCTCAGCCAGGCAATTTCCTGCGACAGCAAGAAAATCGCCAGTCCCGCACCGGGCACCAGCACCACAGCAGATACACGGGCACCGCGACCACGGGTTCACCCGGATACAGGCACCAACCCTGCCAGATCCGCGAGCCGCTTCTCCCAGCGCGGCCGATCAGGCGCTCTTCGGCCGCCGCGTGCGGGACGCCGCCTTCTTCCGGCCCCCTTCGCCGCTCTCGCCGGAAGCTCCCGCCTTGCCCGATTTCGCCGAGCCGCGGGACTTCTTCGCAGCCGAGACGCTCGCCTCCAAGGCCGCCATGAGGTCGACCACCTCGGCCTTTTCCCCCTGCGTCGCAGGGCGGGCCGTCTCCCCGCCGCCCGCCTTCGTCTCGATCATCGATTCCAGCGCTTCGCGGTAGCTGTCGGAATACTTGTCCGGCTCGAACACCGGCTCGGACAGCGAATCGATCAGAGAGCCGGCCATGGTCAGCTCCTGCGGGCGCACCTGGGGCGGGTCCTCGCGCAGGAAGCCGAAGTCCGGCGTACGCACCTCGTCCGCCCACAGCATCGTGGTCATTACCAGCACGTCGTCCACCACGCGCAGCAGGGCGAGGCTCTCTCGCTGGCGTACGGCGACCTTCGCGATCGCCACGTGACCCGCCTTGTGCAACGCGTCGCGAAGCACCACGTACGGCTTCACCGCGTTCTTCTGCGGCTCCAGGTAGTACGTGCGGTCAAAGCGGATCGGGTCGATCGACTCCAGCGGCACGAACTCCAGCACGTCGATCGCGTGCTGGGTGGGCAGCGGCAGCTCGGCGAGGTCGGCGTCGGTGAGCACAACCATCTCCCCGTCCGGCAGCTCGTAGCCCTTGGCGATCTCGGCGTAGGGCACCTCCTCGCCGTCGACCGTGCAGAACCGCTTGTACTGGATCCGCCCGCCGTCGGCGACGTGCACCTGCCGCAGCGACACGTTCTTGTTCTCGGTGGCCGCGTACAGCTGGATCGGGATGTTGACCAGCCCGAACGAGACGGAGCCCTTCCACATCGACCGCATGCCGCGCACCTCCACCGGTCGCCGATACGTACTCACGCTCGGTAACAACCGTAGCCGGGATCGTCCCAGCGCGACAGTCCGCGCCCGTCGCGAACCCACCCGGCTCACCGGAGAACCGCGCATTGGTGACCCTGAGTGAGCAGCGTCGGCGACAAAGTTTCGCGGGCCGCATAATTCTTCGCACCCCGCAATTTTTCTTGCTATCCTCGCGGTCGTGTCCTCCCCTTCCCGACCCGGCCTGCGTGAACGCAAGAAGCAGGCGGCCCGCCGCGCGCTCGCCGAGGCGGCGCTGCGGCTCACCCTCGAACGCGGCGCCGACCAGGTACGGGTGGAGGACATCGCGAACGAGGTGGGCGTGTCCCCGCGGACGTTCAACAACTATTTCTCGAGCAAGGAGGAAGCGGTCTGCTCGTTCATCGTCGAGCAGCAGGAGCGCCTGCGAGAGGCACTCCTGGCCCGGCCGGCGCACGAGCCGCTGTGGGAGGCGGTGCTCACCGCGCTGGCGGAGCAGCACGCCGAGCAGGGCGGCCCGAGCCGCGAGGAGGTCCGGCGGTTCCGCGAGATGCTCCGCCACCCCGCCTTGTTCGGCGAAATGCTCCGCTCGCACGCCAAGGTCGAGCGGGTGCTCGCCGAGGCGATCGCCGAACGCGCCGGAGCGGACGCAAATCCGTTGCACGCGCGGATGATGGCGGGGATCGTGCAGGTTGCGTCCCGCGTCGCCTTCGACAGCTGGCTGGGTTCGGACACCGAAGAGGGGAACATGCCGGTGTTCGCCGAGCTGCTGCGGCAGGCGCAGGCGGGCATGCCGGACCTCACCGCCCTGGCGGCCCGCTCCGCCCCGCAGGAGCATGCCGCGCAGGCGTCCTGATCCACCCGAACCGACCCGAATCACCACAGATGTTGGGGGAACCACGACCGTGCTGGTCAGATTGCTGCGCAGGCATCTGCGCCCTTATCAAGCCACCTTGTGGCTCGTCGTCGTGCTGCAGCTGGCGCAGACCATCGCCGCGCTGTATCTGCCGACGCTCAACGCGGACATCGTCGACGACGGCCTGGTGAAGGGGGACACCGGGTACATCCTGCGGATCGGTGGCGTGATGCTGCTGGTCACGCTGGTCCAGATCGCCGGCTCGATCGGTGCGGTGTATTTCGGCGCGCGCACCGCGATGGGGGTCGGCCGGGACGTGCGCGCCGCGGTGTTCCACCGGGTGCAGGACTTCTCGGCCCGGGAGGTCGGCCAGTTCGGCACCCCGTCACTGATCACCCGGACCACCAACGACGTCCAGCAGATCCAGATGCTGGTGCTGATGACGCTGACCCTGATGGTGTCCGCGCCGATCATGTGCATCGGCGGCATCGTGCTGGCCATCGGCCAGGACGGCCCGCTGTCGCTGCTGCTGCTGGTCATCGTGCCGGTGCTGGCGATCGCGGTGGGTCTGATCGTGTCCCGGATGCGCCCGGCGTTCCGGCTCATGCAGACCCGGATCGACAAGATCAACCAGGTGCTGCGCGAGCAGATCATGGGCATCCGGGTGATCCGGGCGTTCGTGCGCGACCGGCACGAGCGGGCCCGCTTCGGCGATGCCAACGAAGAGCTGCTCACCGTCTCGCTGCGGGTCGGCCGGCTGATGGCGCTGATGTTCCCCACCGTGATGCTGGTGATGAACGTGTCCACGGTCGCGGTGATGTGGTTCGGCGGGCACCGGATCGACGACGGGCAGATGCAGATCGGCGCGCTCACCGCGTTCCTGACCTACCTGCTGCAGATCCTGATGTCGGTCATGATGGCCACCTTCATGTTCATGATGGTGCCCCGCGCCGAGGTCAGCGCGGAGCGGATCAGCGAGGTGCTCGACACCGAGCCGAGCGTCCTCCCGCCCGCCGAGCCGGTCTCCCCCGGCACCGTGCGCGGGCAGCTGGAGCTGACCGGCGCCGGGTTCTGCTACCCCGGCGCGGAGAAGCCGGTGCTGCAGGACGTGAGCCTGCTGGCGCGGCCCGGCGAGACGACCGCGGTGATCGGCAGTACCGGCAGCGGGAAGACCACCCTGCTCAACCTGATCCCGCGGCTGATGGACACCACAACCGGCGAGGTCCGGGTGGACGGGGTGGACGTGCGCCGGCTGGACCCGGCGGTGCTGGCCGCGACGGTGGGCATGGTGCCGCAGAAGCCGTACCTGTTCTCCGGGACGGTCGCGAGCAACCTGCGCTACGGCAATCCGGGCGCCACCGACGAGCAGCTCTGGCACGCGCTGGAGATCGCGCAGGGCAAGGACTTCGTGCAGAAAATGGACGCGGGCCTCGACTCCCCCATCGCCCAGGGCGGCACGAACGTCTCCGGCGGGCAGCGCCAGCGGCTCGCGATCGCGCGGATGCTGGTGCACCGGCCGGAGATCTACCTGTTCGACGACTCGTTCAGCGCGCTGGACTACGCGACCGACGCGGCCCTGCGCCGCGCGCTGGCCACCGAGACCCGGGACGCGACCGTGGTCATCGTGGCCCAGCGGGTCAGCACGATCCGCGGCGCGGACCGGATCATCGTGCTCGACGACGGCCGCGTCGTCGGCACGGGGACGCACCGCGAGCTGATGGACGGCAACGAGACCTATCGCGAGATCGTCTTGTCGCAGCTGACCGAGCAGGAGGCCGCGTGAGCGAGGAGAGGAGCACCGTCGCCACCGAGACCGGGGAACGGGCCACGGCGGAGCGCATGCAGAACCGCCCGGCCCCCGCGGGTCCCGGTCCCGGACGGTTCATGGCCGGAGCGATGCCGCCGGAGAAGGCGCTCGACTTCCGTGGTTCGCTCGGCAGGCTGTTGCGCCTGCTGAAGCCGCAGCGGGCCGCGCTGCTGGGCGTGCTGGTGTTCGGCGCGGCAAGCGTCGCGCTGACGGTGATCGGGCCGAAGGTGCTCGCGGAGGCCACCGACCTGATCTTCGCCGGGGTGCTCGGCCGGTCGCTGCCCTCGGGCACGCCGAAGGACGCGATCGTCGACGGGCTGCGGGCGCGGGGCGACACCACGCTCGCCGACATTCTCGGCCGGGTCGATCTGACACCCGGGCAGGGTGTCGACTTCAGCTCGGTCGGGCGAGTGCTGGCGATCGTGCTGGCGCTGTACGTGATCGCGTCGTTCCTCGGCCTGGTCCAGGCCCGGCTGACCACGAGCCTGGTGCAGCAGGCGGTGTTCCGGCTGCGCCAGGACATCGAGGAGAAGTTCGCGCGGCTGCCCTTGCGCTACTTCGACCGCCAGCCACGCGGTGAGGTGCTGAGCCGGGTCACCAACGACATCGACAACCTGGCGCAGTCGCTGCAGCAGACGTTGTCGCAGATCGTCACGTCGCTGTTCACCGTGATCGGCGTGCTGGTGATGATGGTGCTCATCTCGCCGCTGCTCGCACTGATCGCGGTGCTGACCGTGCCGGTCTCGGTGATCGTGGCGGCCAAGATCGGCAAACGGGCCCAGCCGCAGTTCATCCGGCAGTGGGCGACCACCGGGAAGCTCAACGCGCACATCGAGGAGATGTACACCGGGCACTCGCTGGTGAAGATCTTCGGCCGGCGGGCGGAGTCCGAGCAGGTCTTCGCCGAGCAGAACGAGACCCTGTACGGGGCCAGTTTCCGCGCCCAGTTCATCTCCGGCACGATCCAGCCGGCGATGATGTTCCTCGGCAACCTGAACTACGCGCTGGTCGCGGTGATCGGCGCGCTGCGGGTGGCCTCGGGCAGCCTGTCGCTGGGCGACGTGCAGGCGTTCATCCAGTACTCGCGCCAGTTCAGCCAGCCGGTCACGCAGATCGCCAGCATGGCCAACCTCCTGCAGTCCGGGGTCGCCTCGGCGGAGCGGGTGTTCGCGCTGCTGGACGCGGACGAGCAGGAGCCGGAGCCGGATCACCCGGCGCATCCGGAGGTGGTCCGCGGGCGGGTCGAGTTCGAGCACGTGTCGTTCCGCTATCTGCCCGGCACCCCGCTGATCGAGGATCTGTCGCTGACCGTGGAACCGGGCCAGACGGTGGCCATCGTCGGCCCGACCGGGGCGGGCAAGACCACCCTGGTGAACCTGCTGATGCGGTTCTACGAGATCGACGGCGGCCGGATCACCCTGGACGGGGTGGACATCGGCGAGATGGACCGCGAGGAGCTGCGCGACAAGACCGGCATGGTGCTGCAGGACGCCTGGCTGTTCGGCGGGACGATCGCGGAGAACATCGCCTACGGCGCGGACGAGGCGACCCGCGAGGAAATCGTCGAGGCGGCCAGGGCGACCTATGTGGACCGGTTCGTGCGCATGCTGCCCGAGGGCTACGACACCGTGCTCGACGACGAGGGCGACACGGTGAGCGCGGGCGAGAAACAGCTGATCACGGTGGCCAGGGCGTTCCTGGCGAAGCCGGCCATCCTGATCCTGGACGAGGCGACCAGCTCGGTGGACACCCGCACCGAGGTGCTCATCCAGCGGGCGATGAACTCGCTGCGCACCGGCCGGACGAGCTTCGTCATCGCGCACCGGCTCTCCACCATCCGCGACGCGGACGTCATCCTGGTGATGGAGGACGGCCACATCGTGGAGCAGGGCGACCACGAGACCCTGCTGAACGCCGGCGGGGCCTACTCCCGGCTGTACGCGGCGCAGTTCGCCGAGGCGATGGCCGAGACCGACTGATCCGCGGCCCGGCGAGGCCCCGTACGTGCGGGGCCTCGCCGAGTCCGGTCAGGAGCGGATGATCAGCTCCCACTCGCTCGGCGGCGCCCCGGCGGGGGCCGCGCCCCGCGGGACACATTCGAAGACGTGCGCCTGTCCTTGCTGGGCAAGGATGTTGCCGGCTGACATGCAGGCGCCGTACGAGGCGTAGATCCGCGGGGGCGAGGCGTCCGCGGCGGCGGTACCCGCCGACGACACGGCGATGGCGGCCGACGCGGCCACCAGCAGACCGGCGGACCGGATCGTGCGCAAACTGGTCATGCGTAGCACTCCTCGGGGTTGTCCGGATGGGCGTGGCCGACTCTTCCAGCGCGTCCGCGCAGGTCACAGTGGACGGTGCGAGATCTGCCCGAACACGCACCCAAGCCCGCCCCGAATGAGCCCGAACGGTCGTGTCAGCCGGTGCGGTCCCCTCGCCCGCGGTAAAGGCGACGCGGTAGTCCAGACCGCACGACCACCCACCGTCGAGCCGGGCCGCCGGATCTCCCCACCAAGCCGCCACCGCCCGAACCGCGGGGTCCCTCAGCAGCTCACGGCCGTGGGATGTTGCGCAGGTTGGACTTCGCCAGGGTCAGCATCCTGCCCACCCCGCCACCGAGGACCGTCTTGCTCGCGGCGAGGGCGAAACCGCGGACCTGCGCGGCGGTGATGTTCGGCGGGATGGACAGGGCGTTCGGGTCGGTGACCACGTCGAGCAGCGCCGGGCCGTCGCAGGCGAGGATTTCGCGGATCCCGTCGCGGACGTCGGCCGGGTCCTCGATCCGGCGGGTGTGCAGGCCGGCCGCGCGGGCGACGGCGGCGAAGTCCACCCGGTCGTGGTCGGTGCCGAACTCCGGCAGGCCGTCCACGAGCATCTCCAGCTTCACCATGCCGAGCGAGGAGTTGTTGAACACCACGGCTTTCACCGGCAGGCCGTGGGTCTTCAGAGTGAGCAGCTCGCCCAGCAGCATGGCCAAGCCGCCGTCGCCGCACATCGCGATCACCTGGCGGCCGGGAGCGGCCGACTGCGCGCCGATCGCGTGGGGCAGCGCGTTGGCCATGCTGCCGTGCACGAACGAACCGAGGATCCGCCGGTTCCCGTTCGGGGAAACGTACCGGGCCGCCCAGACGTTGCACATCCCGGTGTCCACAGTGAACACTGCGTCGGCAGCGGCCTCCTCGTCGAGTACGTCGGCGACATACTCCGGGTGCAGCGGCACGTGCTGCGAAACGTCCGCGGTGTAGGCGTCGACGACCCGCTGCAGGCTGCGTTCGTGCTTGCGCAGCATGTCGTGCAGGAACGAGCGATCCTCGCGCCCGCGCAGTTTCGGCAGTACCGCGCGGATGGTGGCGCCGACGTCGCCCTGCACGCCGAACTCCAGCACCGTGCGGCGGCCGATCCGCGCCGGGTCGATGTCCACCTGCACGGTGTTGCGCTGCGGCAGGAACGTGTCGTATGGGAAATCCGTGCCCAGCAACAGGACCAGGTCCGCCTCGTGCATCGCCTGGTAGCAGGCGCCGTACCCGAGCAGCCCGCTCATGCCCACGTCGAACGGATTGTCGTACTGCACGAACTCCTTGCCCCGCAACGAATGCCCGACCGGAGCGCCGACCGCGTCCGCCAGCGCGAGAACGTCCGCGTGCGCGTCTCGGCAGCCCGCGCCGGCCATGATCATCACCTTCTCCGCGCGGTCGATCCGCTCGGCCAGGCGGGCCACGTCATCTTCGGCGGGCAGCATCGCGGGCGGGCTGCCGAGCGAGGCCGACTCGCCGGTGGCGTGCGCGGCCGTTTCGTGGGAAACGTCGCCGGGCAGCACGAGTACCGCCGCGCCCCGGCGGCCCACCGCGTTCTGCACGGCTATCCGCGCGAGCCGCGGCATCTGCTCGGGCGTGCTGACCAGCTCGCAGTAGTAGGAGCATTCCGCGAACAGGTGCTGCGGACGGGTTTCCTGGAAGAAGCCGGTGCCGATCTGGGCGGCCGGGATGTGCGAGGCGATCGCGAGCACCGGCGCCCCAGAGCGGTGCGCGTCGTAGACGCCTTGCAGCAGATGCAGATTCCCCGGCCCGCAGCTGCCCGCGCACACCGCGAGCCGCCCGGTGAGCTGGGCCTCGGCCGCGGCGGCGAACGCACCGGCCTCTTCGTTGCGCACGTGCACCCAGTCGATCCCGCCGCGGTCCGACCCGCCCGAGCGACGCACCGCGTCGACCACCGGATTGAGGCTGTCGCCCACCACGCCGTAGATACGGCGCACGCCGGATTGCCGGAGTACGTCGATCAGCTGCTCGGCCACCGTCGCCATGCCGGGTTTCCCTTCGAAGGCTCCTCCCGCAGTCTGACATCGATTCCGGGGATCCGCCGCGGCATTGACAATAATTTCTGTCAATGGCAGCGTACCGGGCGAGCCGAACGGAGGGCACACGATGGCGCACGAGTTCGAGACCGCCAAGGAGGTCCGGCTGCCCGCCTCGCCGGAGGCGGTGTGGCAGGCGGTGGCGAGCGGGCCGGGCATCGATTCCTGGTTCATGGGCAAGCACGAGGTGGACGCCACGGCGAAACGGGTCCGGTTCCGGCTCGGCGATATGCAGTCCGACGCCGAGATCACCGCCTGGGAACCGCCCCGCCGGTTCGCCTACCGGGCCGCGCCCGGCGAGGACGGTTCCTTCGACGCGTTCGAGTACCTCATCGAAGCGGCCGAGGGCGGCACTTCGGTGCTGCGGTTCGTGCACCGTGGTTTCAGCGCCACCGACTGGGGCGACGAGTACTACGAGGCATTCTCGCTCGGCTGGGACATGTATCTGCACACCCTGGGCGAGCTGCTGCGGTACTTTCCGGGCCGCTTCGCCACGTACGTGACCGCCGACGGCCCGGCCTCCGCCGCAGTCCCCGAGGCGTGGCCGAAGCTGCTCTCCACACTCGGGATTCCGGCAGAACCTGTTGCCGGACAACAGATCCGCTGCCACCTGAAGGGGTTACCCACGCTCGAAGGCGTGCTGGACTACACCACTGCGCACTACCTCGGCATCCGCACGCCGGACGCGTTGTATCGATTCCACGAACGATCCGGCCTCGGCCTGCCCATCGCGATCGGGCATCACCTGTTCGAGTCCGACGTGGACGATGCGGCGGAAAGCGCGAAGTGGCGTGCGTGGCTCGTAAACGCACTCTGACCGGTCAGCCGCGGCGCGCCAGCAACGCGACCCCGGCCGCTGCCACGACCACGCCGGCGGCCAGGTTGCCGAGAAAAGCCGCGGACGACGCAGCGGTTTCGTCGCCGTAGCGCAGGACCAGCGGGGAGACCGCGGCCCACGCGCCGAGGACCGGCAGCACCCAGGTCAACGGCCGTGGGCGCAACGCCGCCAGGAGCACGACGGCCAGCCCGGCCACGGTGTTGCTCACCGCCAGCTCCGCGGAGCCGCCGAAACGGATCAGCCACGGCGCGGCGATCAGGTACAGCCCTGCCAGCAGGGCGAGCCCCGCCGCGGCCGCCGTGACCGCGCCGGTCCCGGACGCGGTATCGGATCCATGGGACATCTCGGATCACCTCAGCAGAAATCGGCTTCCCTGGGGGGATACCCGCTCCGGCCCGCGTTCACGCCGGGATCCGTACCCCGCGCTCAGGCCCCGGCCGCCGCGCACGCCTCCCGCAACCGCGGCCGCACCGGGACGGCCGCACCGACCCCGGACACCGCGAACGCCCGCAGCACCAGCGATCCCGTCGCGACCACGGAGAGTGCCGGACGGGACCGCAGAGCCTCCTCCAATGCCCGCAATCCGGCACAACTGAGGTAACCCACCCGGGTAAGGTCGACGACCAGCTTCTCCCCCGCCCCGCACGCATCGGACAGCACGGCGCGGAAGTACCCGACCGAGGCCAGATCGATTTCCCCCGCGGCGGTCACCAGCACCACGTCACCGTCACGGACGGTGGTGAGGAGAGTGAGACCGTTCGCCCCGCGGCAGGAAGCCATCCACACGACGGTACGCGCCCCCGGGGGCCGGTCAAAGGTTCCGGCAGGGCAGGTCACCGAGATGGACGCGTGCGGTGCGTGATACCGGTACCGGGTCGTGCGGTCCGGGCGGTGCGCGACGGGTCGTTCCGTGGTGCGGCAGCATCGGGAACGGATCGTTCGGGTGGTGCGCGAGCCAGGGCATGCCGAACGAACCCCTGTGGCAGCTTCGCCGGGGTCATTCGGACTGAGCGAAGCAATGCCGCCTCGCGCCGATGCGGCCCGCGCCCGCAAAAACCGGCGTCGCTTGAGCCTCCATGTTTCATCGAGCCTGTCCATACATGCCTGCGGGCCGCATCACTGACCCAACCGCGCGGCCAACCCCATGCGCTGCGATCACCCCGGTGCGCAGCGACCCTGCGCCCGAAAGTCCCCCATCTACCATCGGCTACGGCACCGATCACGCCCACGGAACCCGCGCAAGCTGTTCCACCGCAAGCCATTCACGCCCGCGGTGGAACAGCCTTACCCACACAGGTGAGGCCAAGCATCTCCACCGTCACCCTGCGAACCCGCCCCGCGCCCGTCGACCTACCGCGGAGCAGCACGCGATCCGGACCGGTCACAGGCGCCCTGGGCCACGCCACCACCCGCACCGGCGCTCACCCCTGGGCGAGCAGCTTGTCCCGCAGTTGCGGAGCATCGGCCAGGCCATCACGCAGAACGGCCTCCCGCCGTGACCGCAGGCCCTCGTGCGGTGCCTCCGCCCAGTCCAGCGGGCCGTGCGGCGGCTGCGGGTCGTACTCGATGGCGAATTGCACGCTCCGGGCCGCGGCCGGGCCCGCGATCCGTTCGACCAGGTGCAGGGCGAGGTCGATGCCGGCCGACACGCCGGCGGCGGTGATCACCGGGCCGTCCTCCACCCACCGCTGCGCGACCGGCTCCGCACCGAAGGCCCGCAGCAGATCCCGGAACAGCCAGTGCGTGGTGGCTTTCCGTCCTTCCAGCAGGCCCGCCTCGCCGAGCAGCAGCGAACCGGTGCACACCGACGTCATCAGCGCGGCCCCGGCCGCGGCGCGGCGGAGGTAGCCGATCAGCGTGGTGTCGGACAGCGCGCGCAGCGTGGGCGCGGCGCCGCCGGGCACGAGCACCCAGTCCGGATCCGGGACCTCGGCGAACGTGTGGCTCGGCGCGACCCGCAGCGGGGTGTCCGTGCCGAGCACCTCCCGGGTCTCGCCCACGACCACGACCCGCACCGACGGATCGGTTGCCGCGTGGTGGTTGAGTACCTGAAGCGGGCCGACCAGATCCAGCACGGTGAAACCCGGGTACACGACGAAGGCGAAGGTCTTTTCGATCATGTCCCCACCGTCCCGCCGCACGCCGGGCGCCGCCCGGCCGATGTCCGGAATCCTGCGAACCCTGTCTTCCGGACGGGCGGGGCTGCTACCGTACCGGCCATGCCGGGTGCCCCGCGGCAGGTCGTGCTCATCGGGTACGCCGACGCCGAACTGCTGGACATCGCCTGCGTCGCGGACGTGCTCGACGTGGCCAACCGGCTCGGCGCCGGCCGGCCGTACCGGGTCCGTCTGGCCACTGTGGACGGACAGCCGTTCCCCTGCCAGTCCGGACTCACCCTCACCCCGCACGCGCGGCTCGACCAGATCCGCGGCGAACTCGACACGCTCGTGGTCGCGGGCGGCATCGGGCACCGGGCGGCCGCCGCGGATCAGCGGCTGCTCGAACACGTCCGGCGGCTGTCCCAGCGAAGCCGGCGGACCGCGTCGGTGTGCACCGGATCCGGCGTGCTCGCCGCGGCCGGGCTGCTCAGCGGGCGCCGCGCGACCACGCACTGGGCCCACGCGACGGAGCTGGCCGCGCGGTATCCGGCCGTGTCGGTGGACCCGGTCCCGCTCTTCGTGCGGCACGGCGACACCTACACCTCGGCCGGCGTGACCAGCGGGCTCGACCTCACCCTCGCCTTCGTCGAGGAGGACCACGGCCCGACCCTCGCCCGCGAAGCCGCCCGCGCGCTGGTGACCTACCTGCAGCGGCCGGGAAATCAGGCCCAGGTGAGCATGTTCCTGTCCGGGCCGCCGCCGGAGCACCGGCAGGTCCGCGACCTCACCGCCTACGTCGCCGAGCACCTCGCCGGGGACCTCGGCACGCCCGTGCTCGCGCGGCAGGCGGGCATCAGCGCCCGGCAGCTCACCCGGCTGTTCGACGCCCATCTCGGGACCACGCCCGGGAAATACGTCCGCACCGTGCGCGCCGAACACGCCGCCCGCATGCTGTCCGGCACGGACCTCCCGCTCACCGCCATCGCCCGGCGCTGCGGCTTCGGGTCGACCGAAACGCTGCGACAGGCGTTCCTCGACCACTTCGACACCCCGCCCTCGGCTTACCGGCGGGTGCACGTGCGCACCGCGTACGCGTGAGCGAAACGCCGGATCCGCCCGGCTCCTCCCCCACCCGGTACCGGTGAACCCGCCGCCGGGAGGGCAGGATGTGCGCCGTGGCACCGCGCGACTACCCCGACGACGACCCCGGCCCCGAACACCGGGACCCCGGCACACCGCCCCCTTCGCGCGCCCGGCCGGTGCCCCCGGACGACCCACGCCGAGCCCGGCGTCCCCGCGCCGGCGGACCGGAACGCTCTGTCCCGGCGCGACGGCCCGGCGGCGATCCCCATCCCGGAGTGGACTCCAGTGGGCAGTGGCATGGGGCGGATTCAGATGCCGGGTGGACTGGCGGTGACCCGGCCGCACCCTGGCCCGGCCCCGAACAGTCACGCAGGCAGCGGCCCAGCGGCGAACCGACCGGTGCGTGGCAGGGCGCCGAGCCGCCTCGCCGACCACGACACGAGCCCCATCCCCCTCGTCCCGAGCGGCCCGACGCACCACGCCGTACCCGCACCGGACACCCCACGGACGGGACCGGCCGTGCGCGCCGTCCGCGCGACGAAAGTGTCCCGGCGGAGGGCGATTCACCCCGGCGCCCGGCGCGCCGAGACCGGGACACCCCGCCTCCGGCCAGGCCTCGCCGGACCACCGGCGAGCATCCGGCTCCCGGCCGTCCGCGGGCCGGAGGGCGACCCGGCGAAGACCGCGGCCCGGCCGGACCGTCCGAAGTGGACACCGCGGAAACCGGTCCGCACCCGCCGATCCGCCGGGCACGCACCGGGCCGGGCACCCGGAACCGGCCGCGACCGGACCACGACGACGGGCCGGACCACCGGCAGGCCGGCGACCACGAGACCGGCTACGACCACGAGCCGGACCCTGGCCACCGACACGGCCACGGACATGGGCATGGCCACGGCCCCGCCGCCCCCGCCTCGGAACGGGTCCGCACCCTGCTCACCTGGTTGCTGGCCCCGCTCGCCGTCGCGACCGTCGTCGCGATGATCGTGCTCTATCCCTGGGGAAAAGCGCTGCCGTCGAGCACCGTCACGCAGGGCACGCCGGTGGCGGCGAACATCGTCACCGCCGCCTCCGGGCCGTGCCTGCAACCGGGGCAAGTGCAGGTCGGCTCGCAGCCCGCGCCGGGCGACAAGCCCTGCCTGACCGTGCAGCTGCGGATGACCAACGGTCCGGCGCCGGGCAAGTCCCTGCAGCTGACCGTGCCGATCGAGCCGAGCACGCCGCGGTTCTCCGCGGGCGACGACGTGGTGCTCGCCTACAACGGCGGCAACGCGCTGGATCCCCAGTCGTTCCAGCTGGTCGACTTCCAGCGGAGCACACCGCTGGTGCTGCTGGCCGCGCTCTTCGCGGTGGCGGTGCTCGTGCTGGGCCGCTGGCAGGGCCTGGCCGCGCTGGTCGCGCTGGGGCTGAGCTTCGTGGTGATCGTGCTGTTCGTGCTGCCCGCGATCCTCGCCGGGGAAAGCCCGCTGCTGGTCGCGATCGCGGGAGCGGGCGCGATCATGTTCCTGGCGCTGTACCTGACGCACGGGCTGTCCGCGAGAACCTCCGTGGCGGTACTCGGCACGCTGGTCAGCCTGGCCCTGATCGGCGTGCTGTCGGCGATCTTCTCCGCCGCCGCCTCACTCACCGGCCTCGACGACGCCACGACCACCCTGATCGGCTCGCTCGGCCACGGCATCGACGCCCGCGGTCTCCTGCTCGCCGGGATCGTGATCGGCGCGCTGGGCGTGCTCGACGACGTGACGATCACGCAGACGAGCGCGGTGTGGGAACTGCGCCGCGCCAACCCGTCGCTCGGCTGGCGCGAGCTGTACGGCGCGGGCCTGCGCATCGGCCGTGACCACGTGGGTTCGGCGGTCAACACGCTCGTGATGGCCTACGCCGGCGCCGCGCTGCCGGTGATGCTGTACTCCGCGATTTCCGGCGTCGGGCTGGGTTCGCTGCTCACCAGCGAGGACATCGCCTCGGAGATCATCCGGACGCTGGCCGGTTCGGTGGGCATCGTCGCGGCGGTCCCGGTGACCACCGTGCTGGCCGCGCTGATCGCCTCCCGCGAGCCGGTGGACCACCTCATCAGCACCACCAAACGCGCCGCGCCACAGCAGTAACACCGGCTCCGCCCCGGTCTCGCCCGTCGTCGGCAGGTGCGGTACGAAGTGCCCGACGCCGCACTCGAGGAGGGACCGTGTTCACAGCCGTCCTGGCCGGGCCCCGGGTCACCGTGCACCTCGTCCGCCGTCTCTTCGCCGCGGCGCTGGAGGCCGCCGAATCGGTGCCGCGCATCGCCACCGCCCTCGACGACGTCCGCGCCACGCTCCGTCAGCTGGAACGGCTGCTCACCTACGTCGCCGAGGAGCTGCCGGAGCTGTCCGACCAGCTCGACCGCATCCGCGCCCGGGTGGACGGCCTCGAACAACAGGCACGGCACCGCACCGAGACGGCCCGGTCCTGAGGCCGGGTCAGTCCAGCGTGGCCACGAACCGGCTCACGGCCTCCATCGGGAAGCGCTGCAGGTAACGGCCGGACGGAGCGGCCGAGGCGAACCGGTACAGCGGGCGTTCCGCGACCGCGTCACCCCGGGCTTCCGCACGGAGTTCGGCCACCAGCAACTCGGAGAAGACCAGCCCGTTGGCCTCGGTGTTGTTCAGCAGCGCGTCCGCGAGCCGGCGCAGCACCAGCGGGCCGAGTTCCCGTCCGCCGGTGCCGGCGAACGCGGCCACGTCCAGCTTCACCGAGCGGCGGCGGTGACCGGCGTGCACCAGCAGGCCCACCGTGCGGGTGCCGCGAACGTCGGTGACCACCACCTCCACCCGCGGCGCGGCCATCAGGTCCACCCGCCGCACGCCCCAGGTCCGGACCACCAGTTCGGTACCCTCCAGCCAGATCCGCCGGCGGAAGGCGAACAGCACCACGTACACCAGCGGCAGCCCGATCACCCCCGCGGTCACCAGTCCGGGCACCCGGCCGCCGATCAGCCCGGCGATCCCGCCGAACGCGGCCGCCACGATCAGCACGCCGACGATCCCCGACCACAGCCGGCGGCGGCGCCCCTTCGGGTCCTGCTCGAACAACGGCGTGCGCTCCGGCGACGGCGCGCCGTTCCCGCCGCTCACCGCGCCGCGCCGGGCAGGTGCGGGTTGCCGGCGCGTTCCCGCCCGAGTGTGGTGGCCGGGCCGTGGCCGGGCAGCACGACGGTGTCGTCGGCCAAGGTGAGCAAGGTACGCAACGATTTCTCCAGGTCGGCGCCGGAGCCGCGGGTACGCCCGATCGACCCGGCGAACAGCGTGTCCCCCGTGAGCACCAGCCTGCCACCTTCGTCCGTTTCGACGGTGAAGGCCACCGACCCGGGCGTGTGCCCCGGCAACGGAAGCACCCCGACGGTCAGGCCCGCGACAGTCAACGGTCCCTCGGCGAGCGGTTCCCACGGCCCCTCGTAGCCGTCCGCGTCCGCCGGGTGCAGCCGCAGCCGCACGCCGTATCGCTCCGACGCGGCCATGGCCCCGCCGATGTGGTCCGGATGCCCGTGCGTGGCCAGCAGCGCGGCGTGCGTCAGGCCGTGCTCGGCCAGCGCGGCCGCAAGCGGCTCGGCCGCGCCCTCCCCCGGATCCACCACGACGCACGGGCCTCCCGACACGCGCGCCAGCAGATAACAGTTCGACTGCAGCGGGCCCGCGGAGAATCCGGCGACGAGCACGAAATATCCTCCGGCGAAGTCGTCCCGATCACGATCACGAAGAGACTAGCCGCCCCTGTACAGAGTCCTCACAGGCCGTGGCAATACACTGCCGCTACCTCAGACGTGTGACTCCGAGCGGAAACTGGAGGGCGGGTGGCGACCAACCAGCAGCGCCGCGAGGCTGCGAAGCGCAAACTCGAGCGGCAGCTCGTGCGCCGGGCCGAGCGAGCGAAGCGGCGCAAGATCGTGGGCGCTGGAGTGGTCGGCGGTGTGGTGCTCATCGTCGCCGGTCTGGTCGTGTGGATCGTGAACAGCGGGGGCAACGGCGACCAGGCCGCCGCCACCCCGCCGTCGAGTTCGAACCCGCCGATGCCGACGGTCAAGAACATCCCGTCCGAGCGGGCCGCGATGCCGACCCGCCCCAAGGCGCTGCCGAACCCGGCGACGTGCGCCTACCCGGAGGACAAGACCGGCCAGGCGCCGGCGAAGAAGCCGCCGGTGCCCGACGGCAAGAACGTGTCCTCCAGCGGCACCGTCACGGTCACCATGAAGACCACCCAGGGCGACATCCCGATGACCCTGGACCGCGCGCTCGCGCCGTGCACCGTGCAGAGCTTCGTGAGCCTGGCCAAGGCCGGCTTCTACACCGACACGATCTGCCACCGCCTCGGCGTGGACGACCAGCTGCAGATGCTGCAGTGCGGCGACCCCACCGCGAAGGGCGACGTCAGCCAGGACGGCCGCGGCGGCCCCGGCTACACGGTGCCGGACGAGGTCGTCGACACCACGAAGTACGGCCGCGGCCTGCTCGCGATGGCCAACACCGGCCAGCCGAACAGCGGCGGCAGCCAGTTCTTCATGCTCTACGGCAACGCGCAGCTGCAGCCGCAGTACACCGTCTTCGGCAGCATCGCCGACTCCGGGCTGCAGGTGCTGGACAAGATCGCGAAGGCCGGCCTCGGCTCGGTCGGCCAGGACGGCGTCACCGGCGAGCCGAAGGAACCCGTCAAGTTCACCTCGGTCACCGTCTCCTGACCACTCCCGACCACAAGCTGTGAAGGGTCCCTTCACGGACTCTGAGTCCGTGAAGGGTCCCTTCACAGCTTTCAGGGTCCGGCAGCGCGGGGTCAGTCGGTGAACTCCGGCGTGCGGCGGGTCAGGAACGCGTCCACGCCCTCCGCGTAGTCCGCGCCGTGCAGGACCGACAGCCGGAGGTCCTCGGTCTCCTGGTCCGGTTCCGTCTGGCCGGCCACGATCTTCTCGATGATCCGGTTCATCCCGCGCACCGAGCCCTGCGAACGCGCGCAGAGCGTGCCGATGAACCGCGCGGTGGCGGCTTCGAGTTCGGCGGCCGGGACCACCTCGTGCACGAGGCCGATCTCGCGGGCGCGCGAGGCGCCCACCAGTTCTCCGGACAGCAGCAGGTATTTCGCGTGCGCCGGGCCGACCAGCGAGACCAGCAGCCGGGTGGAGGCGAAGTGGTAGACGATGCCCAGCCGCGCCGGGGTGATGCCGAACCGGGCGTCGCCGGCGGCGAAGCGGAAATCGCAGGCCACCGAGAGCTGGCAGCCGCCGCCGATGCAGTTGCCCTGGATCATCGCCACGGACGGCTTCCGCATACCGGTCAGCGCGGCCACCGCGGCGTCGACGGCCTGGTCGTAGGTCGTGACGGCCTCGGCGGTGGCGCGCAGCGTGCGGAACTCGCCGATGTCCGCACCGGCGGAGAAGTGCGGCCCCTCGCCGGTCAGCAGGAGCACCTTCAGCCCCGGATCCGCCTCGACCCGCGCGACGACGTCCGGGATCGCCGACCAGATCTCGTGCGTGATGGCGTTCATCTTCGCCGGCCTGCAGAAGGTGAGCCTGCCGATCGCGCCGTCGGAGGTGAAGGAGAAACCGTCGGTCATGGCCAGCACCCTAGCCGGAACCGGGCCCCGGTCAGGACGCGGAAGTGACCCGGTACACGTCGTAGACGCCCTCCACCCCGCGCACCACCTTCAGCACGTGCCCGAGGTGCTTCGGATCGCCCATCTCGAAGGAGAACCGGCTCACCGCGACCCGGTCGCGCGAGGTGGTGACCGAGGCGGAGAGGATGTTGACCTTCTCGTCCGCGAGCACCTTCGTCACGTCCGAGAGCAGCCGGTGCCGGTCCAGCGCCTCGACCTGGATCGCGACCAGGAACACCGAGGACGAGGACGGCGCCCACTCCACCTCGACCAGCCGCTCGGGCTGGGCGCGCAGATCGCCGGCGTTGGTGCAGTCGGTGCGGTGCACGCTCACCCCGCCGCCGCGGGTGACGAACCCGAGGATCTCGTCGCCCGGCACCGGGGTGCAGCAGCGCGCCAGCTTCGCCCAGATGTCCCCCGCGCCCTTGACGATCACGCCCACGTCATTGGAGCCGCGGCGGCGCGTGACGGTGGACGGCGTGGCCCGCTCGGCCAGCTCCTCCTCCGCCTCGTCCACCCCGCCGAGCAGCGCGACCAGCCGCTGCACGACGTGCTTGGCGCTGGTGTGCCCCTCGCCGACGGCCGCGTACAGCGAGGAGATGTCGCCGTGGCGCAGCTCCTTGGCCACCGAGCCCATCGACTCCGCCGACACCAGCCGCTGGATCGGCAGGCCGACCTTGCGGATCTCCTTGGTGATCGCCTCCTTGCCGGCGTCGATCGCCTCGTCGCGGCGTTCCTTGGCGAACCACTGGCGGACCTTCGCCCGCGCCTTCGGCGACCCGGCGAACTGCAGCCAGTCCCGGCTCGGCCCGGCGTTGTCCGCCTTGGACGTGAAGATCTCCACGACCTCGCCGTTTTCGAGCTTGCGCTCCAGCGCGACGAGCCGCCCGTTCACCCGGGCGCCGATGCAGCGGTGCCCGACCTCGGTGTGCACCGCGTAGGCGAAGTCCACCGGGGTGGACTCGGCGGGCAGCGTGATCACGTCACCCTTGGGCGTGAACACGAAGATCTCCCGCGCGCCGAGTTCGTAGCGCAGCGACTCCAGGAAATCACCCGGATCGGCCGCCTCCCGCTGCCAGTCGAGCAGCTGGCGCATCCAGGCGATCTCGTCCAGCTCCATGCCGCCGCCGTTGGTGGCGTGCGTACCCTTGGTCTCCTTGTACCGCCAGTGCGCGGCGATGCCGTACTCCGCGGTGCGGTGCATCTCGTAGGTGCGGATCTGCACTTCCAGCGGTTTGCCGTCCGGGCCGATCACGGTGGTGTGCAAGGACTGGTACACGCCGAACCGCGGCTGCGCGATGTAGTCCTTGAACCGGCCGGGCACCGGCTGCCACAGCGCGTGCACCACACCCATCGCGGCGTAGCAGTCCCGCACGTCCTCGACCAGGATCCGCACGCCCACCAGATCGTGGATGTCGTCGAGATCGCGGCCGCGGACGATCATCTTCTGGTGGATCGAGTAGTAGTGCTTGGGCCGCCCCTCGACCTTTGCGGTGACCCGTGAGGACACCAGGTTCGCGGTCAGATCCGCGATCACCTTGCGCAGGTAGGTGTCCCGAGACGGCGCGCGGTCGGCGACCAGCCGGACGATCTCGTCGTACTTCTTCGGCTGCAGGATGGCGAACGCGAGGTCCTCCAGCTCCCACTTCACCGTCGCCATGCCGAGCCGGTGCGCGAGCGGGGCGAGCACCTCCAGCGTCTCGCGGGCCTTGCGGGCCTGCTTCTCCGGCGGCAGGAACCGCATGGTGCGCATGTTGTGCAGCCGGTCGGCCAGCTTGATGACGAGCACCCGGGGGTCCTTCGCCATCGCGATCACCATCTTGCGGATGGTCTCCGCCTCCGCCGAGGTGCCGAGCTTCATCTTGTCCAGCTTGGTGACCCCGTCGACCAGCTCGCCGACCTTGTCGCCGAAATCGGCCTTCAGCTGCTCCAGCGAGTACCCGGTGTCCTCCACCGTGTCGTGCAGCAGCGCCGCGACCAGCGTGGTGGTGTCCATGCCGAGTTCGGCGAGGATCGTGGCCACCGCGAGCGGATGCGTGATGTACGGGTCGCCGGACTTGCGCCGCTGCTCACGGTGCAGCTCCTCGGCCACGTCGTAGGCCCGTTGCAGCAGCCCGAGATCCGCGTTGGGATGCAGCTCCCGGTGGCTGACCGCGAGCGGTTCGAGCACCTGCTTGACCGGGGCCGCGCGCTGCGCGGTGATGCGCCGGGCCAGCCGCGCGCGCACCCGGCGGGTCGCCGAGGGAATGGGCGCCGCGCCGTTGCCCCGCGGCGGCTGCGCGCCGGAGCCCTTCCCGGGACCGGCGTCCTTCCCGGCCGCCGAGCCCGTGCCCTGGTTCTTCCCGGGGGCCGCGCTCTTCGGGGAGCCCGGATTCTGCCCGGACACGGAGTTCTTCCCGGAGACTGGGCTCTTCCCGGAGACCGAGCCCTTGGCGGGCACATCGGCGTCGAGCTCCTGGCTCACCCGCACCTCCTGCTGCTCGTGCGGCTTCTGAACCTCCAGCGTAACCGCTGCGCCCCCGCCGCCCCCCGGCGACGCCCCGTTCCCGGGTGAGCCGGGCCACTCACCCCGAAGCTGTGAAGGGACCCTTCACGGACGCAGAGTCTGTGAAGGGTCCCTTCACAGCCCTTGCAGGTCAGACTGACCGCAGCGCGTGCACGGAACGGCCGCCGAGTGCAGCCCGGCCGCCCAGCGCGGCGAGTTCCAGCACGACCGACACGCCGGTCACCGTGGCCCCGGCGTCCTCCAGCAGCTTGCCGGCGGCCACGGCCGTGCCACCGGTGGCGAGCACGTCGTCGAGCACCGCGATCCGCTGCCCGGCCCGAACCACCCCGGCCGGCAGCTCGACGCTCGCAGTGCCGTACTCCAGGGCGTAGTCCACCCGCCCGGCCACCGCGGGCAGCTTGCCCGGCTTGCGCACGAGCACCACGCCGAGACCCCGCAAGTAACCCACCGCTGCGGCGAGCAGGAATCCCCGGGCCTCGACCCCGGCGACCAGCTCGGCCTCCGGCGCCAGCGTGGCGGCGAGGCCGTCGGTCACCGCGGCGAACCCGGCACCGTCGGCGAACAGCGGGCTCAGGTCGCGGAACAGCACCCCCGGCTCGGGGAAGTCCGGCACCTCGGCGATCAGGTCGAGGGCCGCCTCCAGCCGCATCCGCTCAGCGCTTCTTCCGGGGCGCGGACGAACGCGGCTTCGCCTTCGGGATGCGCGCGGGAACCCCGGCCGCCGCCGCGTACGCCTTCTCCTTGCGCAGCTCCGTGGCCAGCTGGTCGTCGTCGCCCGCGTCGAAGTCCGCGCCCTCGCGGGAGGCTGCCTTCGCCCGGCGCGCCCGGACCCGTTCGGCCTGCTGCTTGTACCGCGGATCGCGCATCTTGAAGTCCACCAGCAACGGAGTGGCCAGCGCGACCGAGGACAGCACGCCGACCAGCGTCCCGGTCAGCTGCACCAGCGCCAGGTCCTGCAGGGTGCCCGAGCCGAGCAGGATGTACCCGACGATGAGCAGCCCGAGAATCGGCAGCAGCGCGATGAACGCGGTGTTGAACGAGCGCATCAGCGTCTGGTTCAGCGCCAGGTTCGCCGCCTCGGCGTAGGTGCGACGGCTGAGCCCGAGCAGCCCACGGCTGTTCTCCCGGACCTTGTCGAACACCACCACCGTGTCGTAGAGCGAGAACCCGAGAATGGTCAGCAGGCCGATCACCGTGGCCGGGGTGACCTCGAAGCCGACCAGCGAGTACACACCCGCGGTGACCACGATGTCGTGCAGCAGCGAGATCAGCGCCGCCAGCGCCATCCGCGTGTCGAAGTAGATCGCCAGGAAGATCACCACGGCGACCAGGAACACGCTGAGCGCGATCAGGGCCTGCCGGGAGATCTCCCCGCCCCAGGACGCGCTCACCGCGCTGTCGCTGATCGCCGCCACGCTCGGCTGGCCGTTGCTGCCCTCCGGCGCGAGGTCGGTGAACAGCTGCTGCTTGACCTTCGCCACCGAAGCGGCGTCGAGGGTCTCGGTGCGCAGCTGGAAGGTCGAGGCCGAGCCCGCGCCGACCTGCTGGGTCTCCGCGGGCTGCTCGCCGAGCGCCTTCTGGAACGACTCGATGACCTGCGATTTGGTGATCTCGCCGTGCGCGCCGTGCGCGGGCAGCTGCAGCTGCGTGCCGCCCTCGAACTCGATGCCGAGCTGGAAGCCGCGGAAGACCATCGAGCCGATGCAGGCCAGCAGCAGCAGGACGAAGAACAGGTACCAGCGCTTGCGGGCGCCGATGATGTCCAGCGCGCCGGTGCCGACGTAGAGCCGGTGGAAGAAGGTCTCCTTCTTCTCCTCCGCGCCCGCCGGGGCGGAGGCGGGGGCGTCCTGCGCGCCGGGCACGCCTGCCGGGGTACCGGCGTCCGGGGTGGGGTCTTCGGTAGCCACGTCAGGCCTCCTTCGGGTTCGTGCGGCCGGCCGGCCGGCGCGTGGCCTTGCGCTGCGCGCTCAGCCGCTGCACGGAACCGAGACCGAGGTGCCGCGGGTTCGACAGGAACGGGGATTTCGAGGTGGACACGAGCGCCACCAGCGGATGCGTGACCAGGTAGACCACCACCAGGTCGAGCACCGTGGACATGCCGAGGGTGAACGCGAAGCCCTGCACGTCGCCGACCGCGATCAGGTAGAGGATCGCCGCGGCGAGGAAGCTGACCGCGTCCGAGGCCAGGATCGTGCGCCGGGCCCGGGTCCAGCCGCGCGGGACCGCGGAGCGGAAGGTGCGGCCCTCCCGGATCTCGTCCTTGAGCCGTTCGAAGTAGATCACGAACGAGTCCGCGGTGATGCCGATCGCGATGATCAGGCCGGCCACCCCGGCCAGGTCCAGCGTGTAGCCGATCCACCGGCCCAGCAGCACCAGCGTCGCGTACACCAGCAGTCCGGCCATGCCCAGCGACAGGATCGTCAGGATGCCCAGCAGCCGGTAGTAGAACAGGCAGTAGACGAACACCACGAACAGGCCGATCGCGCCGGCGATCAGCCCGGCCTGCAACGAGGCCAGGCCCAGCGTCGCGGACACCGTGGTGGCGTCGGAGGAGTCGAACGACAGCGGCAGCGAACCGTACTTGAGGATGTCCGCCAGGTTCTTCGCGTCGGACTGGTTGAACTGGCCGGTGATCTGGGTCTGGCCGCCGAGGATCGCGCCCTGGATGGTCGGCGCCGACACCACGTCGGTGTCCAGCACGAACGCGGCCTGCTTGCCGACGTTCGCGGAGGTGAAGTCACCCCAGGTCTTGCTGCCGCCGGCCTTGAAGTTCAGGTCGACCATCCACTGGCCCTTGGTCTGGTCGTAGCCCGAGTTGGCGTCGGAGATCTCCGTGCCGGGCAGGAACTCCGGGCCGAGCACGTACTTGGTCGCGTCCTTGTCCCCGCAGGCGACCAGCGGCTGGTTCGGCAGGTCGTTGCCCTCCAGCGGGTCGGGCTCGTTCGGCGCGCAGACCAGCGCGGACAGCGCAGCCTGCTGGGCGGCCTGGGCCTTGGCCTGGTCGGTGGAGGTCAGGTCGGGGTTCTGCCGGAGCTTCCTGGCCTGCTCGACCGGGGTCGGCCCGCCCGTGCCCGCCGCCGAGGAGGACGGCGGTGCCGAGGGCGTACTGCCCGGGGGCTGCTGCGCCGGGGCGCCCGCGGCGCCACCACCGCCCGGCTTGGCCGGGCTGCTGCTCGGCGCGGTCGAGCTACCCGGCTTGCCCGGCGCGCCCGGCTGGCCCTGCTGGGGCGCCGCCGGGGCGTTGGGCACCGAGGTGATCACCTGGCGGAAGCCCAGCTTCGCGGTCCGGCCGAGGTTCTTCGCCTCGTCGCCCTGCTCACCCGGCACCGTGATGACGACGTTGCTGCCGTCGAGCACCACGTTCGTGCCGCCCACGCCGATGCCGTTGACCCGGGTCTCGATGATCTGCCGAGCCTGGTTGAGCTGGTCACGGCTGGGCTGGCCGCCGTCCGGGGTGCGCGCGGTGAGCGTGACCCGGGTACCGCCCTGCAGGTCGATGCCGAGCTTCGGGGTGGGCTTGCCGTCGCCGGTGAAGAACACCAGGGCGTACAGCGCGACCACGATCAGGGCGAAGAAGGCGAGATAGCGTCCCGGGCGGAGATGCCCGGCCGATGGTGCCACGGTACTTCGGTCTCCTCGGACTGGGGGTGAACCCCCGACAGGTGCGGTCGGCGAGCCGGGAAGCGATGTCCTCCCGGACGCGGCGGGCATGACCGTGACGACGGACACGCACGCAGCACCGAGACCCTACTCGGTGCTGCGTGAGCCCGGCGTTCGCCCTGCGACGCGGCCGGCCGCGGGCGGCTCAGTGCCCCGCTGAGCGGGAGGTCACTTCTTCTCGTGCTCCAGCGGCGGCGCCACCTGTGCGCCCGACTGCTCGGCCTCCACGGTGATGGTCTCCTGCGCGGGGGCCTCCGAAGGGGTCGACGAGATCTCCGCGACGGCCGCCCCGGTGCTCTCCTCGGTCTCGTCGGTCTCGACGGCCGGCTCGACCTTCTCGCGCACCGCCTGCCGCAGCCAGGTGGTCACCACACCGGGGGCGATCTCGAGATCGATCGTGGTGTCCCCGGTCGAGTCCGCGACCGTGGCGTAGAGGCCCGAGGTGGTCATCACCCGGTCGCCGGGAGCGAGGGTGTTCTGCAGCTCCTGCTGGGCGGCCTGCTGCTTCTTCTGCTTGCGGGTACCCATGATGAGCGGCACGGCCACCACGAGCAGCAGCAGCAACGGCAGCAGTAAACTATTCATGACTCTCCATTCGACGGACGCCGCCGGCCGAGGGCCGCGCCCGGTTTTGACGGATGTGCTGGGTTCGAGTGTGCCAGGTGCTCGCGAGAACGCCAGCACCCACCGTCGGTTCGCACCTCATCAGCCCTGGTCGAACAGCGTCGGGCCGCCCTGATCCGGCCGCCCGGCCGGCGGCACCAGGCCGAGATGCGCCCACGCGGCCGGGGTCGCCACCCGGCCCCGCGGCGTGCGGGCGAGCATACCCGCGCGTACCAGGTACGGTTCGCACACTTCCTCCACCGTGGTCGCCTCCTCACCGACGGCCACCGCGAGTGTGGAAATGCCCACCGGTCCCCCGCCGAACGAGCGGGTCAGCGCGCCGAGCACGGCCCGGTCCAGCCGGTCGAGCCCCAGCTCGTCCACGTCGTAGACCTTCAGTGCGGCCTGCGCCACCTCGCGGGTGACGGAGCCGTCCGCGCGTACCTCGGCGTAGTCGCGGACGCGGCGCAGCAGCCGGTTCGCGATCCGCGGGGTGCCCCGCGAGCGGCCGGCGATCTCCGCGCAGCCGTCGCGGTCGATCGCGATGCCGAGGATGGTCGCCGCCCGCCGGACCACCAGCTCCAGCTCGGCGTCGGAATAGAACTCCATCTGGCCGGTGAACCCGAACCGGTCGCGCAGCGGCCCGGTCAGCGAGCCGGACCGGGTGGTGGCCCCGACCAGCGTGAACGGCGCGATCTCCAGCGGGATGCTGGTCGCGCCCGGGCCCTTGCCGACCACGACGTCGACACGGAAGTCCTCCATCGCGAGGTAGAGCATCTCCTCGGCGGGCCGGGCGATCCGGTGGATCTCGTCGATGAACAGCACGTCGCCCGCGGCCAGGTTGGACAGCATCGCGGCCAGGTCGCCGGCCCGTTCCAGGGCCGGCCCCGAGGTGATCCGGATGGCCGCGCCGAGTTCCGCGGCCACGATCATCGCCATGCTCGTCTTGCCCAGTCCAGGCGGGCCGGACAGCAGCACGTGGTCCGGCGGCACCCCGCGCCGCCGGGCGCTCTCCAGCACCAGCTCCAGCTGCTCGCGCACGCGGGGCTGGCCGACGAACTCGTCCAGGCGGCGCGGGCGCAGCGTGGTCTCGAGATCGCCCTCGCCGGTCTGGGCGAGCGCGGACAGCGTCTCGTCGGCCGTCTCGTACCCGCCGGTTTCGAACTCGGTCACCTCGGGGTCCATCGGCTACTGCTTGCGGCCGAGCACGGCGAGCGCGGCACGCAGCACCGAGGAGGTGGTGTGCCCCTCCCCTTCGCCGAGGACCCGGTCGACGGCCTGTTCCGCCTGCTTGGCCGGGAAGCCGAGGCCGGACAACGCCTCCACCACCTCGCCACGCAACGCCCCCGGCGCCGCGACAGCCGGGACGTCCCCCGTCCCGCCGAGCGCGGTGACCTTGTCGCGCAGTTCCAGGCTGAGCCGTTCGGCGCCCTTGCGGCCGATGCCGGGCACCTGCGTGAGCACGGTGATGTTCCCTTCCACCAACGCCGCCCGCAGCTTGTCCGGTTCCAGCACGGCGAGCGTGGCCAGCGCGAGCCGCGGCCCGATCCCGGAGACGGTCTGCAGCAGGCCGAACAGCTCCCGCGCATCCTGCTCCGCGAACCCGAAGAGGGTCAACGAGTCTTCCCGCACGATGAGCGCGGTGTGCAGCCGCGTCTGCTCGCCGCGGCGCAGCGTGGCCAGCGTCGCCGGGGTGGCCTGCACGGCGAGGCCGACCCCGCCGACCTCGACCACCACGTGGTCGAGCCCGACGGACAGCACTTCGCCGCGTACCGAGGAGATCATCGTGGTGCTCCTGTTTCGTCCTGCGTCTTCGGGGGGTCGGCCTGGGGGTCGGGCTGGTGCTTCGAGGTATCAGGCTGCCGGTCCGGAGGCTCAGGCTGCGCTGGACGCACGGCCTGGCGCTTCGGGGCACCCGGGTACCGGGCCGGAGGCCGAGACTTCTTCCGCGGTGGCTCGATCTGATCGATCGAGGCGCCGGCCTGCTGGGGCGGCGACCCGATCTCCCGAGGCGATCCGGCCTGCGGCGGGGAAGTTCCGGCCCGGTGCTTGAGGGACCCGTTCGGCGGCTTCGCCGCTCCGGCCTGTTTGGCCGCCGCGGCCAGCCGGGCCTTGTGCCCGCGGGCCAGTTCGGCCGCGCGTTGCTCGGCTTCGGCCAGCCGGACCCGCATCGGTTCGCGCCAGAGGTGGCAGATGGCCAGCGCGAGCGCGTCCGCCGCGTCCGCCGGCTGGGGTTTGACCTCGAGTCCGAGCAGGCGCATCACCATCGCGGTGACCTGGGCCTTGTCCGCCCGCCCGGACCCCGTGACCGCGGCCTTGACCTCGCTCGGGGTGTGGAACACCACCGGCAGCCCGCGCCGGGCGGCGGCCAGCGCGACCACCCCGCCCGCCTGCGCGGTGCCCATCGCGGTGCGCACGTTGTGCTGGGCGAACACCCGCTCCACCGCGACCGCCGCCGGGCGGTACCGGTCGAGCCAGCGCTCCACCTCGTCGGCGACGCCGAGCAGCCGCTGCGCGAGGTCGGTACCGGCGGGCGTGCGCACCACCCCGACCGCGACCGGGCGCACGGACCGGCCCTTGCCGCCGTCGACGATCCCCAGGCCGCACCTGGTCAGTCCGGGGTCGACCCCGAGCACCCGCACCCGTTCTCCTTCACCCGCGCGAACATCCGTTCGACATGCAGGCTAGCGGTCGCCCCCGCGCCACCGCCGACGGACACGCCCGCCCCGCCGGTCCGGACGATCCCGGCGCGACTCCCGAAGAGGCTGTGAAGGCCACCTTCACAGCCCCAGAGTCCAGGGTCCCGGCAAAGTTGGTCGGGGGCCCGGCAGTGGGCGATGCGGAGGTGTGTGCGACCACCTCGTGGCGTGCGCCGGACCGGTTTCGGGTCTGTGAAGGGACCCTTCACGGACTCTGATAGGGCTTTGTCAGGAGTTGTTGATCTTGTGGTGTGATTCTGGTGTGGATCTTGCTGTGGTGCGGGCTTTGAATGGTGAGCTGGAGCGGTTCGTGATGGAGGTGTTCGTGCCGGGGCAGCCGGTTGC